>JAHDFA010000051.1:12054-15947 GCA_020628495.1 Hellea sp. | reverse complement strand
TCGCTTTTGAAAGACTGCTGCGCAAAATGCCACCCCTGCGCTGCGGCTTCTAACTCTTTATCCGCAGTTTCTCCCTTGGGAAGTATGAGCGTCGCCCCGTCCGCGAGATGCGGATGCGCATATGCGAAGAGTTTCGGGAGCGGTGCAAAGGCACGGGCGGTGAGGACATCCGCATTCAATGGCTCGAGGTTTTCAACGCGGGCACTGTGGACGGTGACAGGGAGTTTCAGCTCGCGCGCCACAGTTTTCAGGAAATTCGTCTTTTTCCCAACGGATTCAACGAGATGGACTTCTCCTGATCCGCGCTGTTTGGCGAAAATGCCGAGCGACAAACCCGGGAACCCTCCCCCTGATCCGAGATCGACAAGCCGGGTCCAGTCCTTAGGCAAATGATCATTGAGCTGCCAGCTATCATAGGCGTGGCGGTGCCAGAACTGATCTATTTCCTTAGGCGCGACGAGATTAATCCGCGCATTCCATTTGCGCAAAAGCCCGTACCACTGCGTAAAGTCAGAGATTGTTCCACGTGGAACTTGGGTTGCATCCACGAAATCCTGCTCGGTCCAGAGTGTGGAATCAGGCACCTATGCTGCTTTCTGCGCTTTTTTGATATGTGCCAGCACCGCCATCAACGCACCGGGCGTAACGCCTTCAATGCGTGACGCCTGGCCCAAAGTCGCCGGACGGGCCGTGACCAGCTTTGAACGGACTTCATTGGAAAGGCCGCCGATCTTGGCGTAGTCCAGCGCATCAGGAATGCGCAGGCCTTCGTCACGGCGGAAGGCTTCGATATCGCGCTGCTGACGTTCGAGATAGCCTGCGTACGTCGCATCAATGGTGAGATATTCGACCGTATCCGCATCCAGTTCGTCCAGTTCCGGCCAGACTTTGGCCAGATCGGACATCTCAATATCCGGATAGGCGAGGAGGTCCATGACGGAACGGCGGACGCCGTCTTGGTTGATTTTAATGCCGGCCTTGGACAGGGCGGAGGGGGACTCTTCCAACTTGGCCGCATGGGCTTTGGCTGCAGTAAATTTCTCAATCTTTTCAGAGGTGTAGTTTGCGCGCGCTTTGCCGACGAGTCCTAGCTCTGCGCCCATTTTCGTCAGGCGTTGATCCGCATTATCCGCCCGTAGCAAGAGGCGATATTCCGCGCGCGACGTAAACATGCGGTAAGGCTCTGTCACGCCCTTAGTAATGAGATCATCAATCATCACGCCGATATAGGCTTGGCTGCGGTCAAGGATGAAAGGCGCGCGCGATTGCGCGGCAAGGGCAGCATTCGCACCCGCCATCAGGCCTTGCGCGGCCGCTTCTTCATATCCTGTTGTGCCATTGATTTGCCCGGCGAGAAATAGGCCCGGCTGGGCTTTGACTTCCAGCGTTGCACGCAGATCACGCGGGTCGACATAGTCATATTCAATCGCATAGGCGTAGCGCTGGACTTCGACATTTTCGAGACCGCGAATCGTGCGCAAAAACGCGTCCTGAACCTCATAGGGCAGGGAGGTCGAAATCCCGTTCGGATAGACCGTATCGCCATCGGGATTACCCGGCAGGCCTTCCGGCTCCAAGAAAATTTGGTGGCGATTGCGGTCGGCAAAACGCACGACTTTATCCTCAATAGACGGGCAATAACGCGGTCCCCGTCCCGCAATGCCACCTCCGTAAACCGCTGATTTTTCGATATTTTCCGAAATAATGCGATGTGTATCCTCATTTGTATGGGTAATCGCGCAGGTAATTTGCGGCACCGTGATCTCTCGGTTCAGGAAAGAAAACGGCACAGGCCTTTTATCTGCTTCCTGCTGATCCAGCGCGTCCCACTCTATTGAGGCTTTGGCAAGGCGGGCAGGGGTCCCGGTCTTCAAACGTCCCATGCGCAGCCCCAATCCGTAAAGGCGATTGGACAGACCTAATGCAGGCGCTTCACCCCAACGCCCAGCAGGCGTCCGGGTGTCTCCGACATGGATCATGCCTTTCAGGAATGTGCCTGTTGTCAGCACAACCTGCCCGGCAGAAAACTCACGGCCATCTTCCGTCCGCACGCCGACGACTTGAACCGCTTCGACAAGAATATCATCCACCGCACCGGAAATGATCGTCAAATTTTCCTGAGCCTTCAGCGCGGCTTGCATTTCCGTGCGGTATAAATAACGATCCGATTGCGTTCGCGGTCCGCGCACCGCCGGACCTTTAGAGGCGTTCAACATCCGAAACTGAATCCCCGATGCATCCGCAACACGGCCCATCATGCCGTCCAGCGCATCGACTTCGCGCACCAAATGCCCCTTGCCCAATCCGCCAATTGCGGGATTGCAGGACATCTCGCCAATTGTTTCAATCTTATGCGTCAGCAAAAGCGTCGCGGCACCGAGACGCGCAGACGCTGCCGCAGCTTCGCAGCCCGCATGGCCGCCGCCGATGATAATCACGTCATATGTAGAAGCTGCGCTCATAGCGGCGATATAGGGGGAGAGGCCCACTCTGTCGAGCTTGGCGTTCAGGCAAGAGCGCATGATTGTTCCATGTGGAACATTTTACTGGAGCTCTTTTACTTCCCAATACAAAAGCTGGAAAAGATGCGGTCAAAAACTTGCTCCATATCTGATCGACCTGCCAATTCTTCTATATTTTTCAATGCTTTACGTAAGTCTTCACTGGCCAGTTCTGGATCGACGCCCAACATTCCACGTGCCGAATTTACATTCTCAACCGCAGAGGAAATGCACTCGACATGCCGAATACGCGTGAGAGCCGCATTTTCGAGACCGGCATATTTTTCGAGGATTTGTCGCTTAATTTCCGAGAGGAGTAAATCCACCCCACCACCGGACAAGGCGTTGCCCGTTATGATAAAGCCGTCTTGAGTAGAAATGTCGGCTTCACTATTCAGGAAAACCATATCTGATTTCAGAGACTCTACCGACTCCCCCCGCACCACGTGAACCACCAAATGCGCATCTTCGGCGCGGGCGCGGGCGCGGCGCACGCCTTCCGCCTCGATCGCATCCGCGCTTTCGCGCAAGCCCGCCGTGTCCGAAAATGTCACGGGCAAGCCCGCAATCACCGCTTGCGCTTCGACAATGTCGCGCGTCGTTCCGGCCTGCGGCGAGGTGATCGCGACATCGCGCCCGACTAACGCGTTGAGCAAAGTTGACTTCCCCGCATTGGGCACGCCGATAATCGCAATTTGCAATCCATCACGCACAGCCCGCCCGCGATCCGCGCCCGCGAGCGCTGCCTGCATACCCTCCAGCGCTTCGGTCAAAAACGGATAGGCCGCATGGGAGAGCGCATCCGGCACATCTTCTTCATCGGCAAAATCTATTTCGCCTTCGATCTGCGCCAGCGCATCCAAAATCAAACTTTGCCAGCCCTCATAGGTCTCCCGCAACGCCCCCCCCATATTAGACAGCGCTTGCACGCGTTGGCCCTCAGTCCGCGCATCAATCAAATCCGCCAGTCCCTCGGCTTCGGTTAAGTCCATCTTGCCATGCTCGACCGCGCGGCGCGTAAACTCACCCGGCTTGGCTTGGCGGAGGCCCAGCTCCGTTAGACGCCGCGCTACGGATTCCAAAATTGCGACGCTGCCATGCACATGGATTTCCGCGCAGTCTTCCCCCGTGAAACTCTTGGGGGCAGGAAACCAGAGCAAGAGCGGCTTATCGATCACCTCGCCCTCTGCATCATAAATCGAGCGAAGGCTCGCAACGCGCGGCGAGGGCAATTCCCTTCCGGTCATTTCTTGCAAAGCCCGCCCCGCACTCGGCCCCGACAAACGCAACACGCTCACACCTGCACGTCCCGGCGCAGAAGACAGCGCAAATATGGTCTCATCTTGCAGGAAGGCTTTGTCTGACATAGAGGCGGGATATGACACAGACACA
>JAHDFA010000051.1:8476-11954 GCA_020628495.1 Hellea sp. | reverse complement strand
TCACGGCGTTTGGCTCGGCTATGGTGTTGGCAATGGCGACCAAGCTAAAGCATTGAAAAAGAATGGTAATTACATCATCGGCCGCATAGGTGACCCAAACCGCCAACCCCCGCTAAACACCCTGGTTCAAGCCGCAGATATCCTGGTCACAGATGAGGCAGAGAAATATGAGGGGATTATCGGACTGACAGCTCGTGGTCGGGAGGCGTATGAAACGTGTCTGGCGACATAAATTCGCGCATTAGGTGACACATAAGATGATACCGCACCTCCAATAACCCTGGGAAGTGGTCGATGGCCAGTAGAGCCGTCAAAAATAGCAGGCGCCGCTCTTTGTCTCACACCCCCCATTGTCCTCTTATGTTATCGGACAAACACGGATTGTTGATGGCAAAATGATCTTGTTGAGAGAATCTGTCCTATCAATCTTTTCATTTCTCAAAACCATTGAATTTTCAAATATATTTCCGCGTTTTAGTTCAATAATAATTAATTCACGACGACTAAGAGTATCGCTCTGATTGTATTTTGAGGGCTTTGTGACGTGCGGACGGGATGCTTCATATTGGCCGGATTATGGCTAACGGCGTGTTCAAACAGCGCCGTCAGGCCTGACCAAGGGCGGCTTCTCATGACGGGCGGCGTGACGCAGGTTGAGGGCGCGGGCGGTGCAGGGCTGACGCCTTGGGCGACCATCACCGGATATGGCACGGAAAACTCTTACGGGGCCAATGTCTTTTATACCGAAGCGCAAACCCGGAACTTTACCCTGCGTAGCACGGGCGCGGCCGTCGGCATAAAAAACAGATTGGAACTGTCCTACGCCCATCAGGAATTTGATACGGGCGATACAGGACCGGTCCTCGGCTTGCGCCAAGGCTATAAATTCAAACAGGATATTATTGGCGCGAAGCTCCGCATTACGGGCGACGCCGTTTACGACCAGGATAGCTGGGTCCCGCAAATCGCGGTTGGCGCGCAATATAAAAAGGCTTCGGATGAAGGCCTTCTCACGGCGCTCGGCGCGAAAGATGATGACGGTATTGACATCTATGCCTCTGCAACAAAAGTCATGCTGGATAAAAACCTGATTGTCGGGGCGACATTACGCGGCACCAAGGCAAACCAGTTGGGCCTGCTCGGTTTTGGCGGGGACGCCAATGATGATTACCAAATCGAATTTGAAGGCTCTGTCGCCTATATGGTTTCGCGCAAGGTCGTGATTGGTGCGGATTACCGGACCAAACCAAATAATTTGAGTTTCGCCGAAGAGCAGGATGCCAAAGCTGCCTATATCGCCTATTTCCCGAACAAGCATGTCTCTTTCACTGCAGCTTATGCAGATTTGGGTGATGTCGCCCTGCAGGGAAAACAAGACGGCCTTTATGGCTCTATCCAGTTGGGGTTTTAGACGATGATAAACTTACAAAAAATTATTTTGTCAGCCTTTATGGGCCTCAGCCTAACGGCCTGCCAAACGACCTATAATCCATCCGAGACGCTTTATGACAGGCTTGGCGGGGATAGTGGCGTGACGGCGATCGTCAGCGGCACGCTGGACTACACACTTAAAGACGATCGTATTGCCCATACATTCGAGAACTCAAATGTAGAGCGGGTAGAGACATTGCTTATCGAACAAATTTGCGATTTGACGGGCGGGCCGTGTGAATATTCGGGTCAAACCATGGAGCGGTCTCACCGCGGGCTGGAACTCACATCCTTGCACTTCAACGCTCTGGTCGAAAATATGCAAAAGGCGATGAACGATAATGATGTTGATTTTTCATCGCAGAATGATTTGCTTGCTATCTTGGCCCCCATGCACCGCGACGTTGTGACGAAGTAAAATCGTTCCGTCATGATCGGCAATATTTTCAAAGTTCTCATCTCCGTCAAAGCCAAATTATTTTTTGGCTTTTTCGCGATGGTCGTGATTATTGCCATGCTGGGCGGATATGCCTTTACCTCAATGGGAAGTGCCGGAAATGTCGTCAAAGACACATATGACCGTCCGCTTATGGCGATTAATTTCGCTCGTTCTGCTTCGCAGGTCTTCAGCCAATTGGAGATTGAACTGCTGAATCAAACCGCAAAAGCGAATGCCGAATTTAACAAAAATGAAATTGTCACCGCCTTGAATCTTTTCAAGCAGGATTTATCCGTGGCCAAAGAGCGTTCCATTTCGGAACGCGCTGCGCCTTTTTTCTCCGCGGTCGAACAAAATCTGGCGCAATGGGAAGCGCTTGTTCTTAAATCCTCTGCCGGGCGAACGCCCGATAATCTCGTCCAGGCTAATCATCATGCGCATGAAATAGCTGATAATTTGGACATTATTGTCGAGTTGCAAACCAATGCCAGTTTTCTGGAGCGTGAGCGCTCTATTGAGCAGATGGACCGCATTAAGACCTATAATCTCTGGGCGGTACTGGCAGCGCTGACCGTGACCTTGGGCCTGTCGGTCTGGGTGGCCATCACCATTATCAATCCTCTGAAAACCGCAGCGGCGGCAGCGCGGAAAATCTCAGCCGGGAATTTCAATGTCGATATCCCCCCGGGAGGGGAGGATGAAACAGGCGTCTTGCTGAAGACCATGTCAGCAATGCAGAAAAATATTCGGGATAGGCTGGGCCGGGAAGAAAGCCTGCGCACTTTGGCGCAGCACCGCCTGTCGGATTCCCTGAATAATTCCAAAGATGCCATCCTGCTAACGGATGAGGCCGGAATTATCATCGTCTCCAATCCGCAGATGGGCGCGATGTTCCCCGCGACCGCAGAAATGGACCTTGTTGGCAAACCCTTCGCGTCCTTTTTTCAAACAAGCGGCTGTTCTTTGAATGATCACTGCCAGCAACCGGATGAAACGGATGAAATCTCCTTTGCAGATGGCCGCTGGGCGCGCGTCGCGAAATCCGACACCAAAGAGGGTGGCCGGCTGTTTATCTGGTCAGACATAACGGAATCCAAAGAGAGGTCCAAGAAACTGAAAGATGCAAAGGAAGCCGCTGAAGCTGCCGATAAAGCGAAAACCATGTTTCTCGCCGCAATGAGCCACGAGTTACGTACGCCGCTCAATGCCGTCATCGGATTCTCAGACGTGCTGGAGGATTATCATTCCGGGCCGAATGGCGATGAAGATTTGGCGCAGATGGCCGGCTTGATCTCAAAAAGCGGCGCGCAACTTTTGAATATTGTGAAGGATGTATTGAGCGTCGCCAAAGGCATTGATGAAGCCAAAACGCCGGATGAGATGATCGAAGTAAATATGGTAGAGACCATTGATTATTGCACAAAAGTCATTGCGGTAGAGGCAGAGGAGAAGAACATCCGTATTCTCTATAATCCGCCGGAAAGCCCCCTGACAATAAAAGGGGATATCTTGCGCCTGCAACAATTATTGCTGAATGTTCTGTCGAACGCCGTGAAATTTAATCACCGCAACGGCGCGATAAAAATTCAACTCTCCGCTGCAGGTCAG
>JAHDFA010000051.1:5507-8376 GCA_020628495.1 Hellea sp. | reverse complement strand
AGGCCGCATCATGAAGTCATCAAAACGCGCATTTTCAAACCCCTCTCTTTTGACAAAAGCCGTGCTCGTCGCGGCCATCGCCTATCCCGTAGGGGTCTGGGCGCAATCAAAAACCGATATCGTGATTTCGCAGAAAAACCGCACCTATGCCCCCGGGGCCGTGAGCATAAAAACAGGTCAATCCATCAAAATTTTAAATGACGATATGTTTCTGCACCACGCCTTTATCGATTCCGACGAGATGGAATTTGACTCCGGCTCCATGGATGAGGGCGAGAGCGCCATTGTGAAATTTGCTACACCGGGCGTCTATAATGTGAAATGCGCGATCCACCCCAAAATGAATTTGGAAGTGACCGTTAAATAATATCCAACACATTCATGATGGAGTCCTTGTCATAGGGCTTTTGCACAATCTGAACATTGGGGAATTTTTCTGTTAGCGCCGCTCTGTCGCCATATCCGGTGGCAAAGACGAAAGGCGTTCCCGCCTCGGCCAATCTCATACCAACGACCTCGCTCGTCTCTGTGCCAAGATTGACGTCCAGAACCGCGAAATCAATCGTCTCATTTTCAATAAAGTGCAGAGCCTCGGACACTGAGCTGGCCATCAGCACTTTTTCCGCTCCCAAGGTCAGAAGAATATCCTCTGCATCCAGCGCAATAATCATATTATCTTCGACCACCAAGGCGGTGCCACTCAGTGAAGCAGGTGCAGCTTGAGGTGTTTCGACTGTCTCGGCCTGTTGATGAGAGGTGTAGGCGTGGATGAAATTGGACGGAATTCTGAACGCGCCCGTCACGCCCGTCAGCTCATATTTCACATCTGATGTGCCCTTCAACTCATAGGGTATAGAGCGCTCAATAATCGTCGTGCCAAACCCTTTTCGCGTAGGCGCTTTTACGGGCGGACCGCCGCGTTCGGCCCAGTTAATCAAGAGATCACCGTCGCCGACTTCTTCTAATTTAATTTCGACCTTTCCGTGCCGGTCCGTCAACGCCCCATATTTTGCCGAATTGGTCATCATCTCATGAATCACAAGCGAAACCGTCGTGAAGGCCGTTGGCGTTAACAGTGCATCCGTGCCCTGTAGTTCTACGCGGGGGGACAGATCGCCAAGATAGGCCTTCGCTTCGGTTTGAATTAATTTATAGAGCGAAGCAGGCGTCCAGTTCTCTTTCGTAATTTGGTCATGTGCCCGCGCCAAAGCCTGAATGCGGCCTCCGATAATATCGGTAAAGGTCGCCACATCTTTGGCATCAGAGCTTTGCGAGACGAGGCCGCGAATAAGGTTCAAAATATTTCTAACGCGGTGGTTGAGTTCCGCAATCAAAAGCTCTTGTTTTTCTTGGGATTGGGTTCGTTCTTTCACTGCAGCATCTGTCATGCGCAGCACAACCTCCAAAAGCGTGAGCCTCAAGGCTTCCGCGGCGCGTTGCTCCGTCTCTGTCCACGGCGCACTATGGGCATGGACGGCTTGCTGCCAGGCCTCGAAACTTTTGCGCGGCGTCAACCGCGCGCCAAGCGGACCTTGCGTAACCGGCTTGTCCGGATTACCCGCCCAGGTGACAGACCGTTTCAGTTCTTTACGGAACAGCACCAGATAATCCCGCGGGCTTCGGGATACGGGCAGCGCCAACATGCCGGAGGCTCTGTCCGCATAGCTTTCGGCTTCGGCTCTTATTTTGGCAAGTGAATCCGTAAAATATATTTGGCTGATGGCCGCCGTATTTAAAAAGCGCGCCAGCGGGAGAAATTCTTCCTCTGTCGGGGCCGAACCCTTGGCCGTAAATTTTCCATCGACCCAAGTGACGACACCGTCAAAAGGCACAACGGATTTTATCGAATTCGACAAATGCTCCAGATTTTCATTGATGCTGCCGCCTTCCGCCAATTGCACCATAATACGGTCGTGTAAGATACGGGCCTGTAAGGTTTCTTCACGGACAATATCGCTCGCTTTCTGGTCAAGAATAAACGCGAATAACTGTGCGAAAAGCTCGGCGGCTGTACGCACATCAAATGATAATCGCCGCGGCGTATTGTGATGGCACGCAAATAATCCCCAAAGTTTGCCCCGCCGCAATATTGAAATCGACATTGAGGCCTGCACACCCATATTCTTTAAATATTCCAGATGGATCGGCGACACGGCGCGGGTTGTGCTGAGCGTTAAATCCAGCGGGGCTCCATCCGCACCCAAAGTCGGGGAAACAACAACGCCTTTATCGGACACATCGCTGATAATGCGCAGCAAATTCCGCTTATACATGGCGCGGGCTTGTTTCGGGATATCTGACGCCGGATAGCGCAGACCCAAAAAGGGCTCCATATCTCCAGTCAGG
This sequence comes from Hellea sp., assembly GCA_020628495.1. Taxonomy (GTDB): domain Bacteria; phylum Pseudomonadota; class Alphaproteobacteria; order Caulobacterales; family Maricaulaceae; genus Litorimonas. The sequence continues at coordinate 6,030 of JAHDFA010000051.1, read as the reverse complement.
GATTCCGCGATTACTTCTCCCGCGCCATCCTCTGCGAATCGATAGACCATGATGCGATCAAATCCGACCAAAGCCTTCAGCTGCCGCGCGGCAACCTCGCAAAGCGCCTCGACAGTTTCGGCCCGCTTAATTCGTTCAATCATGGGCCGGACATATCCGACATAGTCCATAACCTTGCTCGCTTCGTGCCGCTCAATTTCTATAATAATTGTCCGCGCCGATAGATGTATCGCAACATCGTGAAGCCGGCCGGAATTCGTTAGTTTTAAACCGAAAAGCCTTTCAACTGCATCCGGCGCACCCAAAAGCTGAAGACGTCCCCGCAATGCGTGTAAGGCTTCCGGCAACAAAATCTCGGCAATTGGCATTCCGACAAGATCCTTATCGGCGTGACCCAAGAGTTCCGCAGCATTTTCTGAGACGTGATTTACGATCCAATCCGGCGTTACGGCGATGAGCGCGCCAAAAGACTGTATCCGCCCCGGTATATGTATGGGCTCGCGGTCACAATTGGACAGATCGA
>JAHDFA010000051.1:0-5407 GCA_020628495.1 Hellea sp. | reverse complement strand
AAACAATGCCCGATATATTGCCCGAATAAAAAAGTAACAAAGTCTTCTCGGACGGAAATATCCAAAGCGCCATAACCGGCATCCACCCTGTCATGTTCAGCAGCGGTCTCTGATTTTAAACGTAATCTAAATTCACTCACTCAAACACTAAACGCGCATTTTTAGGAAAAGTCATGACGTTTGTTTCAAGATATCAAAGCCAGCATGCCCGGATCTGGTTTAAGGATTTCCTCGGCGTCTCTTGGCCCAGACTTTGTCCCAAACAATCTTTTCGCTTTTCAACGACGCGATAAAAGCCCGGTGCATTTCGGTTTCAGCTTCACTCGGCAAAAGATTTAGCGGAGCAGGGCGAGGCCGCGCCGCAGGAAATCCATTTTGGCCCTCAGCCGCGATGGGCTTGGCATCCAATCCCAAACTCATCGCGCGTCCGCCGCTCAGCTCCAGATAAACAGCCGCCAATAACTCTGAGTCGATAATCGCACCGTGTTTGTCACGGGCCGAGAGGGAAATATCGAACCGCTTACACAAAGCGTCCAAGGAAGCAGGCGAGCCGGGAAATTTCGCATTGGCCATGGCAAGCGTGTCTTTAAACCGTTTCGCCGGAAGCGGCTCACGCCCTGACCGGACAAGCTCGGCATTGATAAAGCCCATATCAAATTGGGCATTATGCGCAATCAAAGTGGCATCGCCGACAAATTCCAGAAATTCATCCGCCTTGTCCTTGAAAAGAGGTTTTCCGCGCAGAAATTCTGTCGTCAGGCCTGTAATCTCAACGACCTTCTCAGGAACTTCTCTCTGCGGGTCGAGATAGCAATGAAACTGCTGTCCCGTCGGCAGGAGGTCCACAATTTCAATACAGCCAATTTCGGTAATCCGGTCCGCGCCCTTGGCGTCAAAACCAGTTGTCTCCGTATCAAAAACAATTTCGCGCGTGCCGTCCATTCATACACTATATCCTGCGGTCTTACGGACGGAATCCACTAAAACTATTTATGTGTGGAGAATCTGCTCCAGAATATTCCCGGCCTGAACGCGCGCAGCGTCCAAACCTTTATCCGTCTCAATGATATAATCCGCGCGTTTGCGCTTTTCGGCGTCAGGCATTTGCTTGGATAAAATCAGGTTGAATAAGTCTTCGGTCATGCCGGGCCTAGACATGACTCGCTCACGTTGAACATTGGCGGGCGCGGTGACAACTACGCTGGCATCGACATGCTTATCGCCGCCTGTTTCAAATAAAAGCGGAACATCAAAAATAACGGCTTTGACTTTTTCGGATTTAGCTTTGACCAGAAAGGCAGCGCGCAATTCACCCACCCAAGGATGGATAAAGCTCTCCAAAACTTTCAAATTTAAAGGGTCCTCTCGCATATGATCGCCAAGGCGTTTGCGGTTCACGGCACCGTTTGAAATCGCATCCGGAAAAACCGCCTGTATCAGCGGCACAGCACGGCCGCCTTTGGCATAAAGCTGATGCACGGCCTCATCCGCATCAAAAACGGGGCATCCTAAATCTGCAAACATTTGCGCGGTCGTCGACTTTCCCATGCCGATAGAGCCTGTTAGCCCGATAATTTTCATCGTCTGCCCGTTTTCAATGCGCTCAGCAAAGTGTCGCTCGGGTCCAAATCTAAAGGCGGCATATGCCCAAAAAACAATTTAAAACTTGGTCGAGCCTGCGCAATCAGCATGTCGAGTCCGCCGATAATATCCATGCCGCTTTTTTGGGCGCGGCGCATCAAGCGAGTCATACGCGGTGTATAAATTAAATCATAAACAACCCCGCCCGGTCGGCCATTTTCCAGCGATACATCCAACTCCGGTTTGCCGCTCATTCCGGCTGCACTCGCATTCACGATCAAATCCGCACGGGCAACGGCCTCCTGCCTTTGCGCCCATGGCAAGGCGTAAAAACTGGGCACATTGACTTGTCCGACCAGATCTTCGGCCTTGGCATCGGTCCGGTTGATCAAGCAAATTTCCGGAACCCCCAGAGATAATAAAGCGCCTAAGACGGCGCGGCTGGCTCCGCCCGCACCAATGACCAAGGCAGAGCTGCTTTGCACGCGGCTGGCACCCAGTTTTGCAATCAAAGGCGCGGCAAAGCCTTCCATATCCGTGTTATGGGCAACCAGCTGGCCCCGGGATTTGTATAGACAATTGGCAACGCCCAGCTTTTGGGCCTCTTCCGTTGCCACATCCGCCGCGCTGAATGCCGCCGATTTAAGGGGCAAAGTCACATTCACGCCGGATATAGAGGTATGTTTGAGGGATACAAAAGCCTCCAAAGCGTTTTTTGGGTCGACAGCAAAGGGCACATATGCGCCTGTAATCCCCATTTCTTTCAGCCAATAGCTGTGTAGAATTGGCGAGAGAGAATGATGTATGGGCCAGCCGCATACGCCTGCGAGTTTTGGAATGGGCCGGGTCATGTTTGGGCGGCCCCGCGCCTGCGCAAATAATCCAGCACAGGCAGAAGGTCGAGCCCGAGAATGGCGAAAAAGCCGCCCTCAACTTTTTCAAAAAGCTGTGCGCCCGGCCCCTCAAAGCGGTAAGCCCCCACACTTTTCATCAGAGCTTCACCTTCTTTCTCAATGTACCAATCCAGAAAATCATCCGAAAATTCCCGCACCCAAAGTTTGGTGCGCGACATATGCCGCCAGACGGGCACGCCGTTTTCGCAAATCACAACGGCCCCAATCAACTCATGTTTTTTACCGCGCATGGAAAGAAGCCGTGACCGCACTTCATCCATGTCCTTTGGTTTATCAAACAATGTTTCATCCATGACCATAATTTGATCGGCTCCAATAACCAGGCCCGCTTCCTGACGCGAAACGCGCATGGCTTTGGCTTCGGCCAGCGCATCAGCAATATCGCGAAGGCGCGAATTTTCAGCCAGCATCGCCTCTTTGATAGCAGCTTCATCAACGGGCCGGACAATGACGTCATAATCCAGGCCCGCCCCATCCAATATCTGCCGCCGAATAACCGACCCACTGGCGAGAACAATACGGTTGCTCATAGTCCCAAGCCCTTGCGCCGTTCCTCTATCGGGCGCGCTTTGTTATATAGATTTATGACCTGCGCGGCCGTTTCCTCAATAGAGCGCCGCGTCACATCAATCACCTTATAACCTTTACGGTGGAACATGCGTTTGGCGTCACGCATTTCATCGCGCACCCGGTCCTGATCGACATAATCCGTCTGCGCGGTCTGACGCAATCCCATCAGGCGCTGCTCGCGAATTTGCACAATCCGATCAGGTGCAGCGACCAAGCCGACGATAAAAGGTTTTTCAAAACTGTCCAGAATTGGCGGCAAAGGTGCGCCGGGCACTAATGGAATATTCCCGGATTTATATCCACGGTTGGCAAGATAGATGCAGGTCGGTGTTTTGGATGTACGTGACACACCCAGCAAAATAATGTCGGCATCAGCCAGTCCGGCAACATTTTGCCCATCATCCTGCGCCATAGCATAATCCAGCGCTTCAATTCTGGAATAATAGGCATCGTCCAATGTGCGTTGGGCGCCAACCTCATCCGTCATCGCTGCACCCAGATAGCGGCCCAAAACGGAAAGGGTCGGATCTAATATAGAGACTGCCGGAATGTTGCGGTTACGGCAAAAGGCTTCCAACCGTGCCCGGCGTTCAGGATTGACCAGCGTATAGAGAACCACCCCCGGCTTGGACTCAATGGTTTCCAAGGTCCTCTCAAGCTGGGCTTCCGATCGTACCAAAGCATGTAGATGTTCCAAAGCCGTCGCAGAGCGAAATTGAGCCGTAGATGCTTTCATCATCGCGACCAGCGTTTCCCCCGTGGAATCAGAGACGAGGTGAACGTGAAAATAAATCGCGATATTCGGATTGCGCTCTGACATGATGGCTCGGCTAAGTCGTCTCTCTTGGCTGACAGTAACTCCGCCTATGTCGCGTGTTTACCCTGTCCTGTCCACACCCAAAGCTCGGCTTGGCACATCCACAAGAGACCCGGGCACAATTTTGATCAACTCACAGGCGTCATCCACATTCCGGTCGAAGACCCGTTAACAATGTGAACAGCGTGGATAAAAGATATACAGATTTTTATCCGCAATTTTATCCCAAATCCAAACATGTAATTTTATCAGCTTTACAAGTGTTTTCCTGTTTATAAAAAAACACTTCCTCCACAATAGGATTAGAATCCCGTCCCGATTCAAGGCGTGGATATTAAACTCCCCTAACAAAAGGTAAACTCGCCCACATTCTCACAGGCTCTACATCCACTTCTCTTTTTAGATTCTTTTTAGAGAGACGAAGGGGAGACTTGGATATGTGTGGGGGAAAGCCTAAGAGCCCCCTCAAGAACAGGCTTAGCGAAGTATGAAATTATGAAACTGCTCGATGTTTTAAACGGTCAACGCGCCGAGACACCGCCAATTTGGATGATGCGCCAAGCCGGTCGCCATCTGCCCGAATATTTGGAAGTCCGTGCGACCTGTAAGAATTTTATCGATTTCTGCTTTACGCCGGATAAGGCCGCGGAAGTCACGCTCCAGCCTATCCGGCGTTATGATATGGATGCAGCTATTCTCTTTGCTGACATCTTGCTCATCCCGATTGGTTTGGGACGTAAAGTCGATTTCATCAAAGGTACGGGACCGGTTTTGGAACCTATCGATGTAGACGGGATATCCAAGTTGACCGTCAATGGGGCGGCAGAGCGCATCAATTCCGTCTGGGAGACCGTTGAACGCGTGCGGGCTGGTTTACCCGCCGATAAAGCCCTAATCGGCTTTGCGGGCGGCCCCTGGACCGTGGCGACCTATATGATTGAAGGAAAAGGCAGTCCGAATAAGGAAATTGCTAAACGGTTTGCCTATGAAAACCCCGAAGCCATGGCCGATCTGCTCGCCGCACTGGTCGAGAGCACAGCAGATTATATGATTGGCCAAGCCAAGGCGGGCGCAAATGTGCTCAAGATTTTTGAAAGCTGGGCCGAAGGTCTTGCGCCCGATTTATTTAATCGTCTCGTGTTGAATCCAACGCGGGATATTATTAGCCGTATTCGGGCTGCGGGTATTGATGCGCCGATTATGGGATTTCCGCGCGGGTCAGGTCTTAACGCCATTCGCTATGCCCATGAGACGGGGATCACCGGAATTGCAGCAGGCACGCAAATGCCGCTGGATGATTTCCGCGCGACCATCCCTGAAAATATGCCCGTTCAAGGAAATCTCGATCCACTGGCTTTACGGATAGGTGGAACAACACTTTACCGCGCGGTCGAAGCTGTCCTACGCGACGGCGCAGGGGGTCCGCATATCTTCAATCTCGGTCACGGCGTCACGCCCGATGTGAAGATTGAAAACGTCCAGGCGGTGGTCGATCATGTTCGAGGAAACGAGCCGAATTATGTTT
>JAHDFA010000050.1 GCA_020628495.1 Hellea sp. | reverse complement strand
GCCGGATTTACCGGCAATGGGGGTGTGACGTGATAGGCATGACGAATATGCCGGAGGCCAAACTCGCCCGCGAAGCGGAACTGCCCTATGCGACGATGGCGATGGTGACTGATTATGATTGTTGGCATCCGGATCACGGTAATGTGGATGTGGCAAGCGTTATCGCCGTGATGCAGAAAAATGCTGCTACAGCTCGCAAAGCGGTCTTGAACCTAATTGGAACGTTATCAGATACGCCGCGCAGCCCGTCACCTCAGGGCATTGAAACCAATCTGGACGTCGCCATTATTACCGCACCGGATGCCCGCGATCCTAAACGCATGGCCATGTTGGATGCCGTGGCGGGTCGGGTTTTGAAAGGGAAATAAGACCATCGAGATCCAAACAGCTAAAGCTGTTCGGCGCTACACTGTAATTCATTCCCAGGATGAATTACGGTCGTTTCGCGCCCCAGAGCGTGTCTTGTCTGGCCCAGCCCTTGATACCGTTCTCGGATCGCACTTCGCACCAACCGTCACGGCAATCCTGCAACCGCAAGAGAGCCCGCGCGTCCGAGCGCGCAACTTCACGAGCGCGGGGGTCGGGACGGGAACGCAGCGGCGTTGATTGCAAGGCCATGACCGTCCGGGAGCCGGACAGCGCTGGCTTGCGCACCCAAGCTTCATCACCTGAAATATCGCGAACTTTGCGCCACATTTCCGTCTCTGCCACGATGAGGAGTGGTAAACCTCGCCGCTGATATTGCCAGGCAATTGGGTGGTCGCGGCTGGGGCCTGTACGGCCGTTTACTTTGGAAAATTTCAAACTCACAAAGCGAGGCACGACGAATCCTGACGGTGTCCGATCAGCACTCACGCGATATAAATTATCTGTCGAGGCCGCTGGAATAGGCTCAACTGTCCGTTTAACACTGTCTTGGGCGAAGGCCGGTGCGGCCAAAATGAGGGTTGAGAGTAGGGGGAGCATGATCTTTCGCATAGAGGCTGATGTGCAGTCGTTCTGGTTAATGAAACCCTAATTCGTGATCGAGTTCGCATTGCATTTTCGCCAATTGCGGTTCAAACATAGTCTATGAAGTCCAAGCCCAAGGTTGTTGTTACACGTCGTCTGCCGGTTGAGGTAGAAAGCCGCATGTCCGACATGTTCGACACGGTTTTGCGCAGTGACGATACGCCGATGAGCCAAGAGGAACTCGCCGCAGCGATCGCGGATTGCGATGTTTTCGTGCCGACGGTGACGGACCGGATTGATGCTGCCGTTTTGTCTCACGCCTCACCGGGCCTCCGCTTGATTGCAAATTTCGGGGCCGGGACCAATCATATTGATGTGTCGACGGCCCATGCCAAAGGCATAACCGTGACGAACACGCCGGGCGTCTTGACAGAGGATACGGCGGATCTGACGATGGCTCTGATTCTGGCCGTGCCACGCCGTTTGGTCGAAGGCGATAGACGGTTGCGGGCAGGCGAATTTACGGGATGGGGGCCGACGCATATGCTGGGTCATCGGGTCCGCGGTGGAAAGCTCGGCATTTTGGGGATGGGTCGTATTGGTCAGGCCTTGGCGCGCCGCGCGACGGCCTTTGGTTTGGACGTGCATTATCACAATCGCCGCCGTATCCCGAAAGGCATTGAAGAAACATTGGGCGCGACATGGCATGAGGATTTGGACGCAATGCTGTCCGAGGTAAATTTCCTGTCCATTCATTGTCCTGCGACACCCAGCACATATCACCTGATTAATGAAAGCCGGCTGTCGAAAATGCGTCCGGATAGCTATGTCATTAATACGGCTCGCGGAGAGATTATTGATGAGGCGGCTTTGGCGGTTGCGATTAAGGCGGGTACGATTTCCGGTGCGGGACTGGATGTTTATGAGCATGAGCCGCAGCCCCATGCAGATTTGCTGGATCTGCCCAATGTTATCCTCGCGCCGCATATCGGCTCGGCCACACATGAAAGCCGCCGTGAGATGGGCGAACTTGTTCTCATCAATATTCGCGCGATGATGGATCATCACGCCGCCCCCAATCGCGTCTTGCCGCCCGGCGCGAGTTTTCAAATTGCTTCCTAAGGACATATCATGAAACAGCTTCTTCTCGCCTCTTCCATTTTCCTCGTAGCTTGCGGCGCGCAGACCGATGCGTCCGAACCTGAAGCTGCCGAAAAACCTGCCCCCCAAGTCGAGGCGGAAGCACCAGTCAAGCCAAATATTACGAGTCAAAGTTTGGGTGGTAACATGTATATGTTGCTCGGACCGGGCGGGAATATCGGAGTGAGTGTCGGTGATGACGGCGTCTACATGATTGATGATAAATTCGCTCGCTTTGGTCAGGAAATTATCGATGTTGTCGGTACGCTCACGGATAAGCCAATTACCTATGTTCTTAACACACATCATCACGGCGATCATTCCGGTGCCAATGTCGAGATGAAGGCGGTCGGCGCAACCGTCGTCGCGCATGATAATGTCCGCGCGCGTATGGGTATGAGCTATATGAACCAAGCCTTTGGCCGCCAACAAGATGCGCGGGATGAAGCGCTTTGGCCGACCCTGACATTTTCTGATGAGATGACTTTGTGGTTTAATGGCGATGAAGTCCGCGCGATCCATATTCCGGCAGGTCACACAGACGGCGATTCCATCGTCCATTTTGTCGGGGCCAATATTATCCATCTTGGCGATAATTATTTCTTGGGGATGTTGCCCTTTGTGGATGTAGATAGTGGCGGAACCATCCAGGGCATGATCACTGCGCAGCAGACGGCCTTTGATTTGTCTGACGTGAACACGAAAATTATTCCGGGACATGGGCCGCTGTCGACAAAGGCGGAACTGGGTGAGTCTATTAAGCGCCTTCAAGCCATTCATGACCGCGTCAAAGCGCGTAAGGATGCTGGTGAAAGCCTTGAGGCCATCATTGCAGCAGACCCGCTTGCGGATATGACAAAACTTGAAAGTTTTATCGACAAGCCTGCTATGATTACGGCGACATGGCGGTCCCTTGGCGGCGATATTTAGGATTAAGCTTCCATGAGCTTTGGCACTCATGCCTATGTGCCGGATGACCGGAATGCTTCGGTGCTGTTTAACGTAAATGGCGAATTGGTCCCGCGTGAAAAGGCCGTCGTCAATGTCTTTGATTCCGGTTTCATGCTCGGCGACGGAGTCTGGGAAGGACTTCGCGTGCATCAGGGGCGCATCGCATTTCTGACGGACCATCTGGACCGATTGTGGGAAGGCGCTGCCGCGCTCGATATTGATATTGGCCTGACGCAAGCGGCTTTGACGGTCAGGCTTTATGCCACATTGCGTGCCAATGACATGACCGAGGGTGTGCATATCCGCCTGATGTTGACGCGCGGTTTGCGCTCTACACCTTATCAAGATCCGCGTGTTGTGATCTCCGCGCCGACCATCGTTATCGCGCCTGAATATAAAGCCCCAGACCCGTCCACGGCGTCCAAACCGCTTCGCCTTTACACCGTGTCTGTGCGGCGCGGTAGGGCGGATGTGCAAGACCCCGGGCTGAATTCCCATTCCAAAATCAACTGCGTCACCGCCTGTATCCAAGCGATTAAAGCCGGCGCGGATGAGGGTTTGATGCTCGACCCGCAAGGCTTTGTGGCAACGTGCAATTCGACGCATTTTTTCATCGTGCGAAAAGGCGAAGTTTGGACCTCCAGCGGGGATTATTGCTTGGGCGGCATTACGCGCGGTAAAATTATTGAGTTGTGCAAAGCCAATGACATCCCGGTCTATGAACGCAACTTCCCGCTGGCCAAATGTTATAGCGCGGATGAAGCTTTCACGACGGGCACCTTTGCGGGCCTTGCCCCCGTTGGTGAAATTGACGGACGCAAAATCGGCAGCGGCACGCGCGGGCTGATAGTGGAGCGCCTGCAATCGCTTTATCTCGACCTTATTCATCGGGATACATCTGCATGATTATCGCCCCATGATAATTGCAATGTGGTCGGGGCCGCGAAACTTGTCCACGGCTATGATGCGCAGTTTCGGTGCGCGGGCGGATTGTGCGGTCATGGATGAACCGTTCTTTGCGCCTTTCCTGAAAGCGACTGGCAAAGCCCATCCGGGACGGGACGAAACTTTGGCCGCGCATGAAACCGACCCCGATAAAATTGCGGCGCTCTGTCAGGCGCAAACCCAAGAACGCTATCATTTTCAGAAACATATGCCGCATCATATGCTGTCTGGTTTTCCCATGGGCTGGGCCGCCGGGGCCAAACATTTTTTCCTCCTTCGTCATCCGCGGCGTGTCATTGCCAGCTATGCCAAAGGGCGCACCGTCTTTGACCTCCACGACCTCGGCTTTGCGCCGCAACGCCGCTTGTGGGAGCAGCTCGGCCATCCGCCCGTCATTCACAGCGAGACCATTTTGCAGGACCCCGAAAGCGCGCTGCGAAAGCTCTGCGCGGCCATCGACATTCCTTACGACCCGGCCATGCTCTCTTGGCCCGCAGGCCCCCGCGCCGAAGACGGAGCATGGGCGCCGTGGTGGTATGACAGCGTCAACCGCTCCACCGGATTTGGTCCCCCGCCGCAATCAATGCCCGACATCGCCCCCCAACATCAGCCGCTCCTGTCGGCCTGCCTGCCCGATTACGAAGCGCTGGCCGCCCGAGCCATCCAGGTGTAGCCCCCGCAGCATTTTCGCGCGGGGCGGGCAAGCGATTGCGTCTCCCGGGTGGTTAATGAAAGGTTAACTCCGAATAGGAGACCTCTCATGACCCGTATATCCATTTTCCTTGCCGCTCTTACATTGGCCACGGCGATTCCCGCGACAGCCGCCGCGCAATGCGGCACGATGCAGGGCAGCTTTGCCGTCACCTGCGAGCGCGGCGTGCAGGTCTATCGCCACCAAGCGCTGTCCGGCATTCCCGCCCCGCTCAGCCAGGCCGAAGCCCATTTAAAAGCCGAGCAATCGCGCGCGAAAACGGCCCGTATGCGCATCGCGTCTCAAGAGCGGGCCAATGCCCGCATGGCTGATCTGCGCGAGCGTGAGCTGGCGACAGAGAATTACCGCGCCCGAGTCTATGATCGCAATTCCCGCCGCAGCGCTTATCTCGTCGGCGGTTATGGCAATCGCGGTTTCGGTTTTGCGAGACCTGTACGCATTCGCAAAGGTTCGCTGAATATTAAGCACTAGTCCCGGCACAGGGCGCAGTTGGGGTCCCGGGCCAGGGCAATGGTCCGGCCTTCTGCCCGCAGCGCATCAAACATATAGAGACGTCCGTCCAAAACCTCGCCTGCGCCTGTGATTAATTTAATCGCCTCCATCGCCATCATCGACCCGCCCATGCCCGCAATCGCGCCCAGCACGCCATGGGTCGCGCAATTTTCTTCATCCATCGGGGCCTCCGCCACAAAACAGCGATAGCAGGGCGAGGCGCCGGATGTGTTAAACACGCCGAGCTGTAAATCAAACCGTCCCAATGCGCCGGAGACCAGCGGGATACCCAAAGCGCGGGAGGAGGCATTGACCGCAAAGCGCGCGGTAAAATTATCCGTGCCGTCCAAAATCACATCATGATTTTCCAGAAGATTTGCCGCATTTTCCGCCGTCAGGCGCTGCGCAATAGAGCTCACTTTGCAATCCGAATTCAGTGCTTCCAGATAGCTGCCCATCGCTTCGACTTTGCCTGCACCCATCTCGCTTGGCGTGAATTGAATTTGCCGCTGTAGATTAGAGGCTTCCACCACATCATCATCAATCAACGTCATATGCCCTACCCCCGCCGCCGCCAGATAAAGCCCCGCCGGACCGCCCAATCCGCCCGCACCGACAATGACCACCCGCGCGCCAAGCAAAGCATTCTGCCCCGCCCCACCAATCTCCCGCAGGGTCAGGTGGCGCGCATAACGGTCAATTTGTTCAGGGGTGAGAGCCATAGGGGAGGACTATATCATGCGAGCAGCTAAGGGTAGGGCGTTGCGTATGGAACTATGCTAAAATTAATTTTCCTCGTGTTTTGCGCAGCGGCATTGCGGATGCTGAGGGTAACGGGTCCGGCGCTACTGGCGGCAAATTTATTTTACGAAGTATAAACCTTAAAATCTCACGGGCTGGAAACTTAAATCGATTAATAACACATATTATTTGCTGAAAAAGCTATGTGGGAAATTTAAGATGTTCAAAAAATATTTGTCGAATAGTGCTGGAAATATAAGCATTATGTTCGCGGTTTCTTCCTTCACATTGCTAATAGCTATTGCTGCGGCAATCGATTATTTAGGCTCGACGAGCCAAAAAGATAATATGCAAAGCATGTCGGATGCAGCGGTCTTGGCTGCTGTGACATCAGGGGAAACGACACATGAGAAATTAAAACCTTTTGTAGAGGCGAGCCTAGAAGCCAATAACACCGGTAATATTGCCTATGATTGGGAGCTTATCGTTGATGGAGACACAGTTAGAGTCAAGGTGAACTCACCCTATGACACAATGTTGATGGGATTTGTCGGAAAGCGCGAATTACCTGTCGGCGTGCTATCAGAAGCTAAAATCCCTGAAGAAATCCCGATCAATATCGCTTTGGTATTGGACAGAACTGAATCCATGGATGGTTCAAACATGACCGGACTAAAATCTGCTGCTGCAGTTTTGGTGGATCAATTTGCTGAATATGACGCTGATACACGCGTTGCTGTTGTGCCCTTCTCAAATTACGTCAATGTTGGCTTGTCACGCCGAAATGAGAATTGGATCAACGTACCCCCCGATGAAGAAATCAATGTCCCCGCAGGCGAATGTTACATGTACCAGCCAACGACATGTACAAGCTATGAAACGCGAACAGGCACATATGATGCTGACGGTGTGACACGCACAAGAACTTGGGAACAGTGCGCGACTCGGGAAAATGATGGGCCGGAAGTCGAGGTTTGCCCGTCCGCTTATACACGACAGGTAAAATGGAATGGCTGCATCGGATCACGCAGTGGTTTATATAATAAGACAGCAGCCTATCGCGGACAACGCATTCCGGGTATAATGGACGTTACATGCGGCGAGGAAGTCCTTGAACTTACGGATGATATGACTGCGGTTAAAGCCACGATTGATAGCCTCACCGCCAGCAACAATACTTATATTCCGGTCGGTCTTATCAATGGCTGGAGGATGCTGGATGCAGATAGACCTTTCGATTCTTTGTCCAATAAAGAGGAAAAACGTAAGCGCGCCCTTATATTAATGACGGATGGTGCAAACACATTGTCCCTTAAAGATCCTTACAATGAAGGCAAGCATACTGGGTCGGATAAAGAGGACTCGAACGATCTGACGGGCGAGCTTTGCGAGAATATTAAGGAAGCAGGAATTGACGTTTGGGCTGTCGCCTATAATTTTGATGATGCGAATACAAAGACGATGCTGAGAGATTGTGCGTCGAGTTCGGGGCAATTCTTTGATGCGTCCAATCAGACGGCGCTGATTGCGGCTTTTGAAGAAATCGGCAAATCGCTATTTGTCGCTCGCCTATCTCGTTAATTTTAGTCCGTGTAAGTCAGCATAGCGTCTCCATTAGGCTTCACATCGCTGGCGGCGGCAACCTCCTCTACCTGCCGCGCGCGTGCAGCGTCGATTTTGAGGCGTTCACGGGCAGAGGCGAGTTTGAGTTGTTGAAGTTTTGAAATGGGTTCGCGTCGCATAATTTTGCTTTCAATTTTGAAGGAATGAAAGACGTCCATGCGTTCAGGCTCCGCCGCTGAAACAGCGCGAAGGATGCATGTGGCGTCCGATAAAATGGGACGGCCTGCGCGGTCGGGTCCCTCGAAGGAGACCTAAAAGATAAGTGTTTTACGAGGGTTCAACCGCGCAGCAGTGTTTTTCTAAGCCACGGCCATACTTGACTGCCAGCGTTCCAGCCGGTCTGGCACACGCGGTGCAATTTTTTGAAGAAAAAATGCACGGACTCAGCCCCTCCACATATTGTGTTCGCAATACGCTTCTAGGCACACCGCCTCTCAGACTAGCAACCGCAATTTATCGAAGATAAAATGCAGCGAACCTTCCGCCTAATAACTAAAGGTAACAGCCAACGATCGCTTGCCTGTCCCGTGTCTGAAAGAACCTGCTCATTTTATCACGGGTTTTGAAACCGTGGACGCATCTTTTTTAGAGCCCGGTTTTATGGGGAAAATGTGAGAATAATATGAGGACGCGGAACATCCGTATTTGGTCCGGGGTTCCAAATGCAGTGGAGCGCCGAACAGCTAGGCCTGTTCGGATAATGCAAAGCCTCACCAATATCCCGTAATTGCAAGGTCATATCACCCGTCATCCCAAGACTATTCAACTCCGTCATCCCGAGGCTCGTCCTTGGGATCCATGGTGCTGAACTCGCGCTAGAAAAAGCACTTACGAGGTTAGACGAACTGGATGCTCCATGGATTAAGGGAATGGGTTACTTGTATGCAAACAACGACCCGGTAATAACGGAATGAGAGTAGAGGAGAGGAGAGGAGAGGAGAGGGAACTTTCACTTATAAGTCTCCCCCTAAAGCCGCTGAAGCTCCCCCGTCACAGGGTGCAGCGGCAACCACTCTGGATGAGAAAATCCTGTATTATCAGACCAAATTAGGTTTTCGGAAGGTAGATATTAAACCGAGTGCCGCGTTTCCCGTCTTCTGACAGGATTTCGATTTTTCCACCTAAGGCTTCACTCATTTTCTTGACGATGGAGAGGCCTATGCCACTGCCCTCGACGGAGTCGCGGGGTTTGAGTTGTTTGAAAATTTCAAAGATGCGGGTTTGATATTTTACAGGAATGCCCGGACCATCATCTGAGACATAGAGGATGTGATAATCATCGCTGTCATTACATCCAATGTGTATTTCGCCATTATCTTTATCGTGATGTTTGACGGCATTGGAAAGGAGGTTCAACATAATATGTTCGATGGCGGATCTCGGGAGGTTCAAGACAGGCAGGTCGGTGTCCCGGTGAAATTCAATTCCATCCAACGGGTATAACCAGTCCAAAACGGTATCAACCACACGGTCCAAATGAACCTCTTCAGGGTCAGCCATATTTTTACCGGCGCGGGAAAAGGCCAGAATATCTTTTAGCAGGGCATCCATGCGGGAGACTCTCCCGCGCAGAAGTCCCAACTTATGTTGAATATCCGGGGTTAAATTCTCACCCAAATCTTCTTCAATCCATTCGGCGAGTTCTTCCATACCGCGCAGAGGGGCTTTTAGATCATGCGAAGCCATATAGGCGAAGTGATCGAGATCTTTATTGGCTTGGTCCAAGCGGATTGAATTTTCTAAAATTTCGGTTTCGTATTTTTTTTGCTGGGTGATGTCCGTCGCTATGACGAGAACATATTTTTTATGGGTTTCGGGATGGGTGAAGGGCAGTTTATCTGTGCTCACCCATCCATGCTCACCATCTTTTGGCGTGTATTTTTCAACGATACCCAATAGCGGCTGACCCGAATTGATCACGGCAAGGTCCGCTTCATGATAGGCTTTGGCCATTTCCGGAAAGAGGTTATAAGTGTTCGCACCCTCCACGTCCTGCACGCGCATTTTCATTGAACTCGCGGCCTTTTCATTCAGTCGAATGATCGTGTTATGGCCGTCCTTGAGCCAAATTCGCGCGGGCACATTGTCGAAAATCAGGCGTAAATTTTCTTTTTCGCGGCTGAGTTCCTGCTTTAAGCCGACATAGGCCGTGGCATCCACGACGGAACCACCCACGCGCCCGAATTTGCCGGTCTCGTTAGGGTCCGGTCGTCCATCAATGTTAATCCAAATATAGCTGCCATCCTGCCGCCGCGCTCTAAACTCAATCTCGAAAAAGCGTTGATCTTTTATATGATTAGTTAATGAGGATTTAAGCGTTGCAAAGTCATCCGGGTGGATGAGGTTTTGAATGTCCTTAACTCTGTTATTGAAACTGTCTTTAGGGAGTTGAAGCATTTCCAGCGAGGCCGCTGACAAATAGACATGATCTGTTTTTTGATCCCAGACCCAATAGCCGACATTTGAAGCTTCAAATGCGAATTTGATAAGGTCCGCTTCCGCGTCCAAGCGCGATGGTGTCGTCACCCCGCTTGAGAGATCTATGGTATAATCACGCACCATGATGATGACTTGGTCGTTGTGTCTTCAGAAACAAAATTTAGCCTTTTTGAAAATATCTGAAATCTCCCGCGTGGCTGACACTTGGTTCCGCTAAAGGAGTGTATACTTATGATTGTAGAGAATTGCTTAACAAAAAGCATCTTTTGTGAATGCGGTGCGGTGCCGAAAATACGGATGCCCGCTTTGGGGCGCTATGCCCCCCGAACATCATAATCCGGCTCTTCGCTAAATAATGGCGTGCTCAAATAGCGCTCCGCGAAGCTCGGGATAATTGTCACAATCCGTTTGCCGCGCATTTCGGGCCTTGCGCCAATTAATAATGCGGCAGCGACGGCCGCGCCCGAGGAAATCCCAATGGGCACGCCGTCTTCCGCCGCGACATGTTTGGCGGTGCCGAAGGCGGCGTCATTATCGATGGTGACGACATCATCAATCAGCTCTGTGTCGAGTGTGTCGGGGATGAAGCCCGCGCCAATGCCTTGGATTTTATGCGGGCCTTTTTCTCCTTTTGAAATCATCGGGCTGCCAATGGGTTCCACAGCGATGATCTGGCAGTCGGGGTTTTTCTCTTTCAGAAATTTGCCTGCGCCGGATAATGTGCCGCCTGTGCCGACGCCGGCGATAAAAGCATCGACCTGGCCGTCTGTATCGGCCCAGATTTCCGGACCTGTTGTCGCGTAATGAATGGCGGGGTTAGCGGGATTATCAAATTGTCCCGGCATAACGGCGCCGGGTGTGTTTTTGACAATATCTTCGGCGACTTTGATCGCCAGTGGGATACCGCCCGCCGCTTCGGTCAGGACGAGTTCCGCGCCCAGCTGGCGCATCATTTTGCGGCGCTCGGCGCTCATTTGTTCGGGCATGACGAGAATGGCTTTATAACCTTTGGCGGCGGCAGCGAAGGCGATGCCAATGCCCGTATTGCCGGAGGTCGGTTCGACCAGCGTCCCGCCGGGTTTCAGCGTGCCTGCCTTTTCCAACGCTTCGACCATAGCGATCCCGATACGGTCTTTGACCGAGGCGATGGGGTTAAAGAATTCAAGTTTGAAGCAGAGGTCTGCCGGTACGCCTTCGGTAATGCGGGGCAGGCGGACCAGCGGCGTGCCGCCCATTGTGTCGAGAATTGAGTCGTAGATTTTTCCGCGCGGCGTGGCTGGCATGAGAGTCTCCGTCGATAAATGAGGGCTATATCTAGGTCATGCGGCAAGTGGTTCAAACCCCGCTGAAGTTAAATTTATGCAAAGGCGATATCGCCCGTCAGATTAATCACCGTATGCACGCCGCTATCCGTATAATCCTGCGTGACTTTCACATGTGGCAGCATGCGAAAGAGCCGTGATCCGAAACCCTGTATCTCGCCGGCTTCAATGCTGTGCGCACAGCTTTCGCGCCAAAATATCTCCACGCCGTCTTCAATATGGTCCCAAGATACGGCGAGTTTTCCGCCTGGTCCTTTGAAACAGCCATATTTCACGGCATTGGTCAGAAGCTCGTGAATGACTAAGGCCAAGTCTTTTGTGCCGCTGACGGACAGGTCCACCTCAGGACCGTCCAGCGTATAATCCGCGCCTGTCTCCGCCGCAAATTGCTGCATTTCCGTCTCGAAGGTTTCGGTAATGGTCAGGCCCCGCCGCGCATCAACGCTGAGCCGGTCATGGGTGCGCCGCATCGCGTCAATCCGCCCCGTAAAGCTGGACAAGAAGCTCTCATAATTCGTTGCGTTTCGAGATGTGATACGCGCGATTGCCGTGACAACCGCCATCGTATTTTTCGCGCGGTGATTGATTTCGCGGGCGATGGCAGCGTTTTGTCGGGCCTTAATCACATCTTCGGTAATGTCAGAGGCACGTTGCAGAATATGAGAGATCTCGCCGTCCCGGTCGCGCACGGGATCCATTGTAATGCGCCAGGTTTTCTCTATCAGCGTGCCGTCATCCTGCGGTATTTCATAGACCAGATTTTTCAGCTCTGACCGACGGCCCGATAAACATTTATCCATGGCGGACTGTACGGTTTTCATCCGATCTGGCGTCTCCGGAAAGACATCAAACAAATATTGACCCGCCAGTTCAGACGGCCCTTGTCCCACGAGAGTATCATAGGCCTTATTCGTAAAAACATATCGCAGATCTGCATCAAATACGGCGCAGGGCTCCGATAAAAAGCCGAGAATATCTGTATTTGGTATGTTGCGACAATTTGTCATTTCAGCATCTGTTAGCATCCTTTTTCAGAAAGACCACTGCAGATAATTTCTTATAATATCAATGATTTATCGCAACGAAAGTAAAAAAAGCCCTATTCCCAATCGCGAATAATGTCCCGGACCAACTTTCCTGACGGGGTAAGGTCATCATCGGTCCAACCACCGTCAGATGCGGCACTGGGTTTGAACATAGAGGCCGTTTCGCCCTTATCACTGACGGACCAATTGAGGTGGGAGAGCCTATGTTTTCTGGCGAAGTCCATCCATTTCAAAGTCGATTTTTTGTCGAATTTGCCATCGCCAGTATACTCAACACTTCCCCATTCAGAGATGATAAGCGGCAGACCTTTCTCAATCGCATATTCTGCCCGTTTTCGCAGGTCTCCTTTGTGAGAGGCTGCGTAGAAATGCAGCGCATAGAGGATATTACTTTCGCCCGTGATGGGGTCGTCTGCGGCCTTGTCAACATCCTGATCCCAGCTCTGCGTTCCGACAATGATGAGATTGTCCGGGTCCACCGCGCGGATGGTCTCAATCAGTTCCTCCGCATACGGTTTAACGACCGTGGACCAATCCGTTGTGTCCAAGGGTTCATTATAAATTTCATAGATGACATTGGGATATTCACCATAGGCTTGCGCGATGGAGGTGAAGAAAAGTTTTGCCTCTTCAATATCTTTTTCCGCGTGATGGGAATGCCAATCAATTATGACGTAGAGCCCGTTTTCTATTGCTGCGTTTACGACGGTTCTGACGCGGTCAAGATTCCCGTCCTTATCTTCCAGATAATTCCCGCTGCCCTGCGCGCCCATGGCGACGCGGATGATACCCGCATACCAATCCTTGGCGAAGGTCTCGACGGCGCCCTTGGTATAGAACCGCTCTTGCCCCCATCCCGTATTTGACCAGAAAAAGCTTGGCCCCGCGAGGGACGTGATCGCGCCGTTCTCGTCGCGAATATGCGGCCCAACAACGGAGAGCTGCCCATGTTTCGCAACAGGGCTCAGGGCAGCGTCCTGAGCGGAGGCGGATTGAGTGAAGGCGAAGGATAAAAAGAAGGTTGCAATAACAATTTGAAAACAGCGCATGATATGCTCCTCTATATTGACAGCGCTGTCATATCAGTTTTTGGATGTAAGGAAAGGATGAAGGCTAACCCAGACCCGCAAGATCTAATCTTTTCGAAAACCCTATCGGGTCGACGGTTTATGCGACACCCGTACTGCCAAATCCGCCTTCGCCGCGTATTGTGTCTTCCAACGAGTCGACGACGAGAAAATTCGGTTGGGTGATGGCTGCAATGACCATTTGCGCGATGCGTTCGCCGCGGGTGATGACGAAAGGGTCTTCCCCATGATTGATGAGCAGGACTTTGACCTCGCCGCGATAATCGGCGTCGATTGTGCCGGGGGAATTCAGACAGGTTATACCGTGTTTAAAAGCCAGACCGGAGCGCGGGCGAATTTGTGCCTCAAACCCAACTGGCAGAGCCATGGCAAATCCGGTTGGTATCAGCGCACGCGCACCTGGAACCAAAGTGAAATCAACATCCAAAGCTGCGCGTAGATCCGCCCCCGCGGCCAACGCCGTTTCAAAACGCGGCAAGGGTAAATCGCCGAAATGGGCAAGCGGCTTAATTTGGACGGTGACTGTCATTTCGGTGCTTTCTGTATTCCGCGTTTCGAAAATGCGGCAAGCCGGTTTTCTAAAATTGTATCCGCCTCTTCAGAGAGCGGATAGCCTTTATAAACATGTTCGATCTGCCCGTCTTTCCAATACATGGTCAGACTGTCCGTATCAGGACTGTCGAAATCCTGTGACAGAATAAATGGCAGGCCGGTCGCCAGCACATCATAATCTGACTTTGTTGGGATAATATCATTTCGGCGGCACATCACCGCCTGAATATTAAGGCCGTCAACTTGCGTGATGTGACCGGGACTGTCGTCGCGAATTGAGGATAGAAATTCTTCTGCCGGGCTGTAGGACGCAATCCGTGCTTCGCCGGGTCCATCCGCAGCCGGGATGACCTGCACGTGCAAAAGCTCGCAATTGGACGTATCGGCGGCTTGCGCTGGCAGGACCGACGCGCAGAAGAGCGTGATGGCGGCAGCATATTTAATAGGCGTTCTCATCAAAGGCCTTTCCAATTTTCACAGCGAGGCGGCGGGCGACGGCACGCTTATCCGCGCGGGTCCAAGCCTCTTCATTGTCTTTGGTCACAACCGTCACCGTATTATGTTGCCCGCCCATCACGTCACCGGACACATCATTAGCAATAATCCAGTCACAGCCTTTTCGTTCCCGCTTCTTCCGGGCAAGTGCAATAACGTCATGGGTTTGCGCGGCGAAACCAATGCAGAGTTTTGGGCGGGATCTTGATTTACACACAGTCGCCAGTATGTCGGGATTTTCGACCATCTCCAGCGGCGGTACGCCGTCTTTCGGTTTAGGGGCTTTTCGGTCATGGCGCGTTGCGGGACGCCAATCGGCGACGGCGGCCACGGATACAAATATGTCCGACGGCAATGCGCCTTCCACAGCTGAGAGCATGTCCCGCGCGCTTTCCACATCGACCCGTATCACGCCATGCGGGGCGGGCAGGGCCGTTGGGCCAGAGACCAACGTCACCTCTGCCCCTTGATCGGCGAGAGCTTGTGCAATGGCATAGCCTTGCAGGCCGGAGGAGTGATTGGAGATATAGCGGACGGGATCGATGGCTTCACGCGTCGGCCCAGCGGTCACGACAGCGCGGCGACCCGCCAGGGGTTTCTCGCCGCGAAATCCGTCCAGCGTCATATCGCCGATCAACGCGCCTTGCACAGCATCCGCAATGGCATCAGGTTCTGCCATCCGGCCCGGACCAAATTCACCGCAGGCCATTTCACCGACATCGGGACCGATGAAAAGCGCGCCGTCCTGACGCAGTGTTTTTACATTGCGCTGCGTGGCGGCCGCGTCCCACATGCGCACATTCATGGCGGGGGCATAAAGCACGCGCGTATCCGTTGCGAGGAGGGTGGTAGTGGCCAAATCATCGGCGACGCCATGGGCTGCGCGCGACATCAAATTGGCGGTGGCAGGAGCAACGACAATCAAATCCGCAGAACGGGACAACTCGATGTGTCCCATATCTGCGCTCTCGTCCAATTCCCATAAATCCGTGAAAACAGTCTTCCCCGAAAGCGCTCCGGCAGAGAGCGGCGTCACAAATTCGGCACCGCCTTTGGTTAGGATGACCTGCGTCTCTATCCCGCGCCGCGCGAGTTCGCGGATGAGGAGCAGGGATTTATAAGCGGCAATCCCGCCGCCAATAATAAGTAGGACTTTTTTCGTCATGGCGGGAGTTTAGGTGCGCGGGAAGGGGCGTGCAATGGGCAATGGCGGCGCGGGCCATTCAGAAAAGACGTCCAAAATTGACTCCGAATATTTGTGCCCGCATGAGAGCGTCATCCTGCAAAGTCAAAGGTTGGCCCGATGAGTCTTTTGGAAATTTCCGCCAATGTCATGGTGGCCGCCGCGATTTTTCTGGCTGGACGGAATAGTGTTCATACATGGTGGGTTGGGATTATCGGCGTGGTCCTATTCGCCTTTCTATTTTATGGGGCCAGGCTCTATGCCGATGTGACGCTGCAGGTTTTCTTCGTCATCACAGGGTTAATCGGCTGGTATCAATGGACGGGCGGGCGGGCCAAAACGGCGTTGCCAATTACGCGAA
>JAHDFA010000049.1 GCA_020628495.1 Hellea sp. | reverse complement strand
TCAGAGCTGGGCGCCTATTTACGCGGCGATTTCGGCGCACCGATGGACGCACTGGATATGGAAGTTTGCTATTGCTCGGTCTTCAATGATTGCTGGACCGTGAAATTCCTCGACCGAAAACTCCCTGAACCCGTCGACAGCTGCGGCATAGTAGATGCGCCTGAAGATATGTTCCAAACCTATATTGATCAAACTGCCGCCCAGCGGCTGAAGAAGTAAGACAATGAAATTCACGCTCTCTTGGCTGAAACGCCATCTAAAAACTGACGCGACGATTGAAGAGGTTGCAGAAGCCATGACGCTTGCCGGGCTGGAAGTCGAAGAGATACTCGACCCGTCAAAAGCTCTCTCTGCCTTTACAATCGCCCATGTGAAATCGGCAGAGAAACACCCCGATGCGGATAAGCTGCGCGTCTGTCAGGTCGAAACCGTGGACGGCGAAAAGCAGATTGTCTGCGGCGCGCCCAATGCGCGGGCCGGCATTGCAGTCGCCTATGCACCACTGGGCGCTTATATCCCCGGACTGGACTTCAGCCTCGATAAAAAGCCGCGCAAAATTCGCGGCGTTGAAAGCTCCGGCATGATGTGCTCGACCAAAGAGCTGGAGCTGGGCGAGGATCATGACGGCATTTTCGAAGCCGACCCGGCGGGTCACCCGGTCGGTCAGCCGATTGTTGACGCGCTGAATATGAATGACCCCGTCATTGATTTCGAAGTCACGCCGAACCGTCCCGACTGGCTGGGCGTGAATTCCATCGCGCGCGATCTGGCAGCCGTCGGATTGGGCGAGCTTATCACGCCGGAGATTGAAACGGTCAAAGGGACATTCCCCTGCCCGCAAGAAATCAAAATCGAAGACACTGACGGTTGCCCCGCCTTTGTTGGCCGTGTGATTAAAGGCGTGAAAAACGGACCATCCCCGCAATGGTTACAGGACCAGCTGAAATCCATTGGCCTGCGGCCGATTTCAGCGCTGGTCGATATCACAAATTTTATTACCTATGACCGTGCGCGCCCTTTGCATTTTTACGATCTGAACAAGGTCAAAGGCGCGATCACTGTTCGCCGTGGGCAGAATGAGGCCTTCGACGCGCTGGACGATAAATCCTACACGGCTACGGATGCCGATATCGCAATTACGGATGAGAGCGGCATTCTTGGCTTGGGCGGCATTGTTGGCGGCGAAACGACAGGCTGCGATGAAAGCACGACAGATATTCTGATTGAAAGCGCTTATTTCGATCCGCTCACTATTCGCCGATCCGCGAAACGCATGGCGGTAAATTCTGACGCCAAGTACCGTTTTGAGCGCGGCGTCGACACGGGCGGTCTGATTGACGGCGCAGAACTGGCCAGCCGCATGGTGCTGGATATTTGCGGCGGCGAAGCCAGTGAGATTGTGATCGCAGGCGATATTCCTGCCGACCCGCCTGCCATTTCGTTTAATACTGAATTGGTTACACGCCTGACAGGGCTGGAACTGTCGGACGACGTCATGGAAAAAATCCTGACGGACCTCGGCTTCACCGTCAAAAAAGGTGACCACTGGTGGGTCGATGTGCCGTCCTTCCGACGCGATGCAACCGAAGGCGCTGACCTCGTCGAAGAGATTGCGCGGATTCACGGCTTTCATAATCTGGAAGCTGTTAGCCTGCCGCCCCTTCCGGGACGGCGTGAACCGACGGCAACGCTGACGCAAAACCGTACGCGTTTGGCCAGACGCGCACTCGCTGCGCGCGGATTATCCGAAGCCATCACATGGTCCTTTGTTCTGAAAGAACACGCAGACGCTTTCGACGGCGGGCAGGATAAACTGGCGCTCGACAATCCGATTTCCAATGATTTGAACTGGATGCGGCCCAGCGCTTTGATCCATCTCCTCTTGGCAGGACAACGCAGCGCGAACCAAGGCTATCCCGGCGCAGCGCTTTTCGAATTGGGCCCAATTTTCCAAGGCACCGAACCCAATGAGCAATCTCTGTCTCTCGCAGGGATGCGCCGTGTCGAGCCCGGCCGCGATTGGGCGGGAGCGGAGGAAATTTCCGCTTTGACTGCGAAAGAAGATGTTATCGCCGCGCTCAATGTCATGGGCGCAAATACCGATAATCTGCTAATTATGGAGGCCGCCGGAAGCTATTGGCATCCGGGCCGCTCCGCATCTTTGCGTTTGGGGCCGAAAAATGTGCTGGCCAGCTTTGGTGAATTGCACCCGCGCGCCTTAAAAGCGCTGGGCATTGATGGGCGCGTTGTCGCGTTTGAAATTGCGCCGGACAATTTACCTGCGCCGCGAAAGAAATCCGCCAGCAAAGCCAAAAAGGCTCTGACGCTGTCAGATCTCATGCCGGTCCACCGCGACTTTGCCTTTATCGTCGATGAAGACGTAAAAGCCGGAGATATTTTGAAAGCCGCCAAAGGCGCAGACAAACAGCTGATTTCAAATGTCAGCCTGTTTGATGTCTATCGCGGCAAAGGCGTAGATGAAGGCCAAAAAAGTTTGGCCATTGACGTCACTTTGACTCCCACCGACGCTACGCTAACAGATGCGGATATCGAAGCCGTCAGCGGGAAAATCGTCGAAAAGGTCATGAAAGCGGGCGGACGCCTACGCGGTTAAACTGTATTCCCAGCTGGATCGTCAAATTCGCTGATAGGTTCGGCCTTATCGCGGTGGATGTTTTTTCCGCCGATTGTCTCTTGGGTTTTGTAGACAGGTTGCACGCGGCTTTTGCCTGGCCCAACACTCTTCGCTTCAGCCATTGCGGCCTTGGCAATTTTCGGGTCAGCCTTGGGCGCGGCTTGCGCGGAGTTTCTGGCTTCGCCTTTTAAAGTTTGCTCGCTTTTCATCACTGTCTCCATTGCTGTCATGGATTGAATTCGCAACGCCGCATTGCGTTCCTGCAAAGCCGTCTTGCAGTACGATTTGTCGCAATGAGGGTTAGAAGAGGTTACACAGGGATATGACGATCAAATTTTACGATATGGCACTGTGAATAAAGTTCTCATCATTGGCGGTTACGGCACCTTTGGCTTTAGAATTGCCCAAGGCCTATCTGACCAAGATGGGCTGGAACTCTACCTCGCCGGACGGAATATAGAGAAGGCCCATGCGGCTTGCGCGCGGCTATCCGGTGAAGCGATGTTTATCCCGATGAAGCTCGACCGGAATAGTCTTCATCTCAATTTTAAACCCGACCTTATCATCGACGCGTCAGGTCCCTTTCAAGCCTATTCCGGCTCTCCGGTTTTGGAATATTGTTTAGAAAACGGGGTCAACTATGCGGATTTGTCAGACGATGGCGGGTTTGTCCGCGCGGTTCTAGATCGGCGGGACGGTGCAAAAGCTGCCGGTATCACGGCCATATCCGGCCTGTCCACCTGCCCCGTTTTAAGCGCCATTGGCCTACGAGAAATAGACGCAAAGATTGGACCCGCAAATGATGTTATGATTGGTATTGCCCCATCTCCCAAAGCGGATTTGGGCCGCAATGTCGTTGCCGCCGTTATGAATTATGCGGGTCAAAAATCGGTTCCTGTCCGCCGCGAGGGTAGGACAGTGAAAGTCGCGGGCCTTACCGAAATCAAAAAGGCCACAATCTGCGTCCCGGGTGATGTTCCTTTGCCAAGATTACCCTTTGCCGTCGCGGATGCACCGGACGCAGTCGTTCTACCAAATGACTTTTGCGGTCTTTCCGAAATTTGGACAGGTGCGGGAACGCGTCCTGTCTGGTTGCACCGCCTACTCGTGTTCTTGGCGCGCAGCATCTCCAAGGGTGTTTTGCCAAAGCTCACAAAACTCGCAGGCCTATTTCACCGTTCCCGCGGCCTGTTTCGCTTTGGCCTTGATCGCGGCGGTATGATTGTCGCGGGCCGCAATAAAGAGTCCGCCGCCAGTTGGCATTTAGTGGCCGAAGGCAATCACGGGCCTTTTGTCCCCACCCTGCCCGCCGTGGCATTGGTCAAAAAATATCTGAATGGCAGTCCGCCCCCCACAGGCGCATTTAGCGGTGATCAAATCGTCAATTTGGTGGATTTAATGCCGGAGTTTGCAAAACTGAACATTGCCTATGGCTTGCAATATGATGACGTTGACCTGCCTGTTTATGAAGCCGTCATGGGTGAAGTCTATGCGAAGCTCGCCCCCGCTATTCAGGATTTGCACCGCACCGGGTCAGGACGCGTCTTCGCCGGGCAGTGCAAAGTGACGCGTGGACGAAATCCTTTATCTCATATTATTGCAGCGTTTGTGGGTTTTCCGAAGAGCGGCGAAAACATCCCTGTCTCAGTCACAATAATTCCCGATGATGAAGGGGAGACATGGACCCGTAATTTTGGCGGTCAGACTTTTTCGAGCCATCACAGTTTAAGCAGAGGTCGTTGGTCGCGTCATATTACGGAACGCTTTGGACCGATGGCCATCCATATGGCCATTTTAGAAGACAACGGAAACTTGCGAATTCAAACGTGCGGCTGGTCAATCTTTGGACTGCCCTTGCCGAAGTTCCTACGTCCCGGCGGGGACGTTTATGAAACGCAGGACGAAGATGGCCGATTTGTTTTCCATGTTGACCTGACCGCCCCAATTTTTGGACGGCTGTGTAAATATCACGGTTGGTTGGCCCAGCTCTAAATTGGGAGCAGGCCGAGGCCCTTGGGCTTCTTCTTCGTGTAGCTGGTATAACCGACATTGGCGCCAAGGCGCAGACCCGCACCGGCGCGGACGGGCGCAAGCGTAATGCCATTTGCCCGTTGATAATGCACGGCCATGCCTGCGACGAGGAAGGCCGAACCGTCAACTCCGGGATAACGCCGGAATAATTCTTCCGTACTGTCCAGATCATAGACCAATGTAAATACGCGGCTGACTTCCGCGCCTGCATCAAAACCGACTGTTGGACCCTTCCAATAGACTTTCTGGGTGTCGCCATTTTTCATCCAAAGCGTGCCTTCGCCATATTTCGCGCCGAAAATCAGGGCGCCGCCGCCCTCTTCACCTGTGATATAGCCGACCGGACGACCTTGCTTTTTAAAGAGGCGCTCCAGCGTGGACGCCGCACTTTCGGCCGTCACGCCCAAATGATCGGAAATTGCCGTTACCAATTCGCGATCATTATATCCCGACTTTTGCTCGGCTTGCGACGGGACTTGGCCTTGCGGATATCCGTTGGGGTTATTGGTCTTAGGCGCAGTTGAACAGGCTGAAACAGATAATCCGGCAGCACATAGCATTGCCGCAGCCAAAACAGACCGATTGGATTTTAGAAAGGCTTTAATAGAGTTTTTCATGCCCCAGTCTGTCGCCTATCACGGTTAAGACCCGGTTAATCCGGCGGGCTACCGTCCTTACGTTTTTGAGAGATTTTGGTCAGGATTCCGGCGAGACCCAAACCTGATGCGATGATTATCAAGGGGACAAAAAATGCAAATTTCAACGCCGTAAAAACGCCTGCAAAAGCGCCAATCACCTCTGAAGATGTGACCAAAACTAAGGCGAGAAAGCTGTCTTCAAGAAAATCGAACAGGAGAAACCCCATAGGGGCGAGCAAGAGCCAACGCCATTTTGACACCATCAAACCTCTCGCAGCCAATCCAAAGGCTATAACGGCCTCGAACACCCATGTTTGAAGAACCATATAAATAAGATCAAAACCCAATTCGGTAAATTTGAGGCGGCGGGCTTGGCCGTCCAGACTGTCAATCGCGGTAACCGCATCTTGGCCGGAATAGAAGACGCGACCTTGAAGATAGTCATATCCCTCCAATCGCACCAGCTGGCCAAAAGGTCCAACTGTGGTGAACCACGTTGTATAAGCCGTGAAAACCATCAGTAAGAGGATAAGCCGCCATCCGGTAAATCGACGATAATTATGTGCTTTCATAGCCGGACACTAACCCGTTTGCGGCACTTAAACCAAGAGCGCCATAATTTCGTCTGACACCGCCTTGATCAGTTTTCTACGGGGCGAACTTTTCCGAAATGTGAGGTTGAGCTGCCGCGTTGCGCCTTGGCTGCGCAGAAGTTGAACACCGATGCGCGGACGGTCAAGCCAGCCCTTGCCCTGAGCCAGTGCAGGGACGATGGAAATCCCCTGCCCCGCTTCCACGAGGCTGATAATAGTCTCCAGACTGGTAACGCTGGTTTCAGCCAAGGTCGTCCGGCTTTGTATATTGCAAAGGTCGACCGTCTGATCACGGAAGCAATGACCCTCTGAAAGCAGTATCATCTGATCCAAAGGCAGATCGCTGGGAATCAGTCCGTCCAAGGCTGCTAAATCATGTCCTAATGGATGAATTACCAGCAGTGGTTCGTTATAAAGCGGGATGGACAGCAGCCGCGGCGTTTCGGGCGGAGTCGCCAATATCGCAGCGTCCAAATCCCCGTTCAGCAAATCCTCTGTCAGACGCTCTGTAATGTTTTCCCGAAAGACGAGTTGGAGCTTGGGAAACGTCCGCCCCAATGCGACCAAAACATCCGGCACTAAAAAAGGTGAAATTGTCGGGATAGAGCCAAAGCGGAAATGCCCGGAAAACGGATCACTCGCTTCTGCCGTGATGGTCCGAATGGCATCCACCGCGCCCAAGGCTTCATCCGCCAAGGCCAGCACATTTTCTCCAATCGGTGTCAGTCGCGCGGCCCGATTCGTGCGTTCGATCAGCGTCACGCCCAAATCATCCTCCATTTTTTTCAACTGGACGGAGAGGGTCGGCTGACTGACATTACAGCTCTCTGCAGCTTTCCCGAAATGCTTATGTCGGGAAAGTGCGCGTAAATATGTCAGGTCTCTTATATTCATAGACTATGTCTATCATAATCATAAAAACTATCAATTAGACATATCGCGTTAATCCTTTCACAAAGCGATTAAATCCGTATCCAGTCGGATACGTAAGAATCACGACATCCCATTTGGAGAGAGACATATGAACGAGATGACAGTAAATACGGGCGGTAAATGCCCGGTCATGCACGGCAGTGCGACCAGCAGCAAGCCGACATCAACAAAGGATTGGTGGCCGGAAGCGCTCAACGTTGAAATCCTTCACCAGCATGGTGCGCGCTCCAATCCAATGGACCCGGATTTCGATTATAAAGAAGCCGTCAAAGCTCTGGATTTCGATGCACTGAAGGCAGATTTGCATGCACTGATGACAGACAGCCAGGATTGGTGGCCGGCTGACTGGGGCACATATGCAGGTCTGATGGTCCGTATGGCGTGGCATGCAGCCGGTACATACCGTACATCTGATGGTCGCGGCGGCGGCGGCACAGGCAATCTGCGTTTTGCACCGCTGAACAGCTGGCCTGATAACGGCAATCTTGACAAAGCGCGCCGTCTGCTCTGGCCGATCAAGAAGAAATATGGCAATGCGATTTCTTGGGCTGACCTGATGCTGCTGGCCGGTAATGTCGCCTATGAAAGCACAGGCCTTGAGACCTTCGGCTTTGGCTTTGGCCGCGAAGATATCTGGGCACCGGAAATGGACGTCAATTGGGGCGAAGAGAAAGAATGGCTCGCGCCGTCTGAAAATCGCTACGCCAATTTGGAAGATCCGGACACTCTTGGCCCGAACCTCGCTGCCGTACATATGGGTCTCATCTATGTGAACCCGGAAGGCGTGAACGGGAACCCCGATCCGGCACGCACCGCCCAGCACATCCGCGTTACATTTGCCCGTATGGCGATGAATGACGAAGAAACGGCTGCCCTGACAGCCGGGGGTCACACCATTGGTAAAGCCCATGGTAACGGTGATGCCGACGCATTGGGCCGTGAGCCCGAGGGCGCAGAGCTGGAAGCCCAAGGCTTTGGCTGGATGAATCCCAACGCAACAGGCAAGCCAAGCAGCCACGTCACATCCGGCGTTGAAGGCGCATGGACAACGAATCCCACAAAATTTGATATGGGCTATTTCGACATGCTCTTCGGTCACGAGTGGGAGCTGACAACCTCTCCTGCCGGTGCCAAACAGTGGAAGCCTGTCAATATTGATGACGTAAACATGCCAATCGACACAGATGGTGGCACGACAAAAACCATGCCTGTCATGACTGATGCGGATATGGCGATGAAGGTTGATCCGATCTATAATGAGATCTGCCAGAAGTTTATGTCTGATGAAGCCTATTTCCGGGATTGCTTTGCACGCGCTTGGTTCAAACTGACCCACCGCGATATGGGACCAAAGGTGAATTATCTTGGCCCATGGGTACCGGATGAGGACCTCATCTGGCAGGATCCGATCCCGGCCGGTTCAACGTCTTATGATGTTGATGCTGTCAAAGCGAAAATCGAAGCCACAGACCTGACACCTGTTGAAATGCTCAACACGGCATGGGACAGCGCACGGACATTCCGCGGGACAGATAATCGCGGCGGTGCCAACGGCGCGCGCATTCGTCTAGCGCCACAGAATAAGTGGGACGCGAATGAGCCGGCTCGCCTCGAGAAAGTTCTTGGCGTGCTTGAGCCAATCGCTGAGGAGACCGGTGCATCCCTCGCGGACGTTATTGTCCTTGCAGGTAATGTCGGTCTCGAAGCCAGCTTGAAAGCTGGTGGTCACAAAATCGAGGTCCCATTCGCGCCGGGCCGCGGTGACGCAACAGAAGCACAGACAGATGCAGACAGCTTTGACGTGCTTGAGCCACTCGCCGATGGATTCCGTAACTTTGCAAAACCGGAATTTGCAAGTGTTTCCGATGAGATGTTCCTTGACCGTGCACAGCTTCTCGGTTTGACAGCGGCGGAGATGACCGTCCTGCTCGGCGGGATGCGTGTGATGGGCACAAATTACGATGGCTCAGCTCATGGCGTCTTCACCGATAATGTGGGTAGCTTGTCCAATGATTACTTCGTCAATTTGACGGATATGGGCAATACATGGCACCCTGTCGGCGACAGCCTTTATGAGCTGCGTGACCGTCTCACGGGCGAAATCAAATTCACAGCGACAAAAGCGGATTTGGTCTTTGGTTCGAATTCAATCTTGCGCTCTTTCGCGGAAGTTTACGCGCAAGACGACAATAAAGAGAAGTTTGCAAAAGACTTCGTCGCCGCCTGGACGAAAGTTATGAATGCGGATCGTTTCGATTTGGCCTAAGCGCCAAAACGTAACGGATTGAAATTGCCGGGCCAAATTTTTGCGCCCGGCCATATAAGCGCCCCGGGCGCGGTAACTCTCCTTTTCCCCTTTTAAGAGAGTTGCCGCGCCTTTTTCATGTCTATTGGGTCAGTGAGACAGGTTTTTTTCGCGCAAAGAGCTGCAGGACAACCGCCCGGTAGCGTCCCAATGGGCGTTCGAAAACAGCCGCAAAACCGTAACAGGCTACACATGTGACGCCGAGAAGCAGCCCATGATCCAGCGCCCAATGTCCGCTGCGCGGAATAACAGCCCCGCCCCATTGCAGAACGGGATAATGCACCAAATAAAGCGAGAAACTGCCCGCTGCGAGCCACTTTATGGCGGGCTGCCAGCGAAACGGGGCAGTTCGGTTTGATAGGCGTAAACCCATCCCGAACAAGTGCAATGTGAAGAGCGCGCCGATGAGCGCATTCCATAAAAACTCGTCCGAGAAGCCAAGCGCGACAAAACGTTCAGGACCGAGCGCGGCGGCGGTCAATCCGCGCAGAACACCCGGCAATCCTGCCGCTTGGCACAGAATGTAAATCAATATTGGCGCGTAAATCATGACAGCCATCAGCGTTGATGAGTCGCGCGAAATCTGTGCTTTGTGAAGCCAGAGATAGAGCCCGACACCCATGAACCAGGCCGGGGCGAGCAACCAGATTTTTAACCCGAACAGCACAGCGCAAGCGCCAAGCGCGGCCCAGCGCAAGGCGCCGCGTAAATACAGCAATATCCCAAATACCACATAATAGGCCGCTTCATAGCTAAGCGACCAATAGGGACCGTTACTGCCCAAACGGAGCCTGTCGCCGTGCCAATGACTGGAAAATGTCAGGCCCCGCCACCAATATTCCAAAGACCCAACCGCATTATAATAGGGCGTATTGAGATAAAATTCCGGATTGGCCCACACGCCCCAGCGGTCCAGAACAAACGTCAGGGCCAAAGCGGGGATGGCAACCGACCAAAGGCGCGACAGACGCGAAAATGTAAACCGCCCTGCCGCTTTGTCCTTCTGCGTCGCCGCATATGTGATGACGAAGCCCGACAGCACAAAGAACAGAACGACCGCATCGCTGCCCAAATTATACTCGCGGATAAATCCGTATCGACCGTCCGTAAAACGCGCATAGGCAAAATGGGACAGCAACACGACAAAGGCCGCGCCAAAACGCAGCAAGTCCAGATAGCCGGACAGGCCGCGGGATAAGACCGTGCGCGACGGCATTAGGGCGTCTCTTTGACGGCAGCTGGTTTATGAGAAGATTTCAAATAGGCGGCGGCATCGCGGAAAGGCCCGCAGAGCGCGTCTGTCGCCGTCGGGTGCGGTTGCTCAATGCGCCGCCCGTCCGGCGTGGACAAACCAAACTCCAAGGCTTCATGTGTCTCTGGCACGTAGAGCGTGCCAAACGCCCAATCCCAGAGCGCGAAAATCTCGCCATAATTTTTATGCCAATGTTTATGTGCCAGGCTGTGGTGGATTTGATGCTGCGCGGGAGAGATAAATATCCGCGAAAAAAACGGCCCATATGAAATCCAAATATGCGAATGACGAAAGTTGGACCCCAGTAAATTAAAGACCAAAGTTGTCACCGTGACGCCGCTAATCACGGCCAGTGAAATCTGGCCAAAGAAAAGCGACAGAATGAGGCCTTGCACAGTGGCGAGTGCAATCGTCGTCACGAGTCCGCTGAGCACGCTATAGACGGGATGTTTGCGGGAGACCGTAATCGGGCTCATGACTTCGGCGCTGTGATGGACGGCGTGGAAGGGCCAGATGAGTTTAATCTCATGATGCCCGCGGTGAATCCAATAGACGCAAAAATCCGAGACTGTTGCAATCGTCAGGGTCATAACCAATATCCCGACCCAGCCCGGTTCGACTTCGGACTTACCAAGGCCTTGCGTCAGCGCATAGATAATAAGGATATGCAGGACGGTGAAGTTCACAAATCCTGCGACTTTGATCAGCGCCCCAACCAGAAATAATTTGATGTCGGTTTGTGTGGACGGATGTGTATAGATCTCGCGCGGCAGCAGCCAAGCCCAAAACCCGGATTGCGGTTTTTGCAGGCGATACACCACCCAAGCCA
The DNA here is from genome assembly GCA_020628495.1 of Hellea sp. GTDB lineage: Bacteria > Pseudomonadota > Alphaproteobacteria > Caulobacterales > Maricaulaceae > Litorimonas. Next base: position 4,893 of record JAHDFA010000049.1, on the reverse strand, counting down.
GCGGAATCATCGCCAGCAGATAGAGCGGATTCAGCCGCGTCGACAGACCAAAAACGGTCCCGCCAATGGCGCGTATGGACTGATCCAATATGTCGATAACAGCGCTCAAACCCAACTCTCATACAACTAGCCGCCAAGACGTAGCCGAAAAGGATTGAAAAGCTGTAAAATTGGGAGAGCAGCCTCAAACTCGCGCCTCCTGCGGCAGCGCACCACGCTTGCTAAAACGCGCGTCCGCGCTACATAGCGTCCATGACTGATCAGAGCCTTATCCGCAATTTTTCCATCGTGGCGCATATTGACCACGGGAAGTCCACTTTGGCCGACCGCCTGATCTCTTTCACGGGCGGTTTGTCCGATCGTGAGATGTCCGAGCAAGTGCTGGACAATATGGATATTGAGAAAGAACGCGGCATCACGATTAAGGCGCAGACCGTACGTCTGGAATATCCGGCCAAAGACGGCAAAACCTATATTCTGAACCTGATGGATACGCCGGGTCACGTTGACTTTGCCTATGAAGTGTCCCGTTCCCTCTCGGCTTGTGAAGGCTCCATCCTCGTCGTCGATGCATCGCAAGGTGTCGAGGCGCAAACCCTCGCCAATGTCTATCAGGCGATTGAGCATGACCACGAAATCGTTACGGTTCTGAACAAGATTGACCTGCCCGCCGCCGAGCCGGACCGCGTGAAGCAACAGATCGAAGACGTCATCGGATTGGACACAACCGACGCCGTAGAATGTTCCGCCAAATCCGGCATCGGGATTGAGGACGTGTTGGAAGCCATTTGCCGCGACCTGCCGCCACCTGCCGAGGGCGATCCGAATGCGCCGCTGAAAGCCATGCTCGTCGATGCCTGGTATGACACCTATATGGGCGTAGTTGTGCTCTACCGCGTTATTGAAGGCACCATAACCAAAGGCATGCGTATCCGCACGATGAATACGGGCGCGAGCTATACGGTGGATAAAGTCGGGACCTTCCTGCCAACGCCGACAGATGTAAAATCCATCGGTCCGGGCGAAGTCGGCTTTCTCACTGCGTCGATCAAAGAAGTTGCGGACGCCGCCGTGGGCGATACAATTACCGAAGATAAACGCCCGACGGAAACCCCGCTGGACGGATTTAAACCGGTCCAGCCCGTCGTGTTCTGCGGTATCTTCCCCGTTGATGCAGCGGATTTCGAAGACCTGCGCGCCGCCATGGGCCGCCTGCGCCTGAATGATGCGTCATTTAGTTTCGAGATGGAAACCAGCGCCGCGCTCGGTTTCGGCTTCCGCTGCGGCTTCCTCGGCCTGCTGCATCTGGAGATTATCCAAGAGCGTCTGGAACGGGAATTTGATCTCGACCTGATCACGACCGCGCCGAGTGTTGTTTATACGCTGGCGATGAATGACGGGTCGGACATGCAACTCCATAACCCGGCCGATATGCCGGATGTGATGAAAATTGATCATATCCAAGAGCCGTGGATCAAAGCGACCATTATGACGCCGGATGAGCATTTGGGCGGGATTTTGAAACTCTGCCAAGACCGCCGCGGCGTACAGACCCAGCTGTCCTATATTAATGGCCGCGCCATGGTGGAATATGAGCTGCCGCTCAATGAAGTCGTCTTTGATTTTTATGACCGCCTGAAATCGGTCTCAAAAGGTTACGCGTCTTTTGATTATCAAGCCATCGGTTTGCGCGAAGGCGATCTGGTGAAGATGTCCATCCTCGTCAATGGCGACCCCGTGGACGCGCTGTCCATGCTCGTCCACCGCAGCAATGCGCAGGGCCGTGGCCGCCAGATGTGCGAGAGGCTCAAAGACCTCATCCCGCGCCACCTGTTTAAAATCCCGGTCCAAGCGGCGATCGGCGGCAAAGTCATCGCCCGCGAAACCATCGCCGCCATGCGCAAAGACGTGACCGCCAAATGCTATGGCGGCGACGCATCAAGAAAACGCAAACTGCTGGATAAGCAGAAAAAGGGTAAGAAACGCATGCGCCAGTTTGGCCGTGTGGAAATCCCGCAGGAAGCGTTTATTGCGGCGTTGAAAATGGACGACGGTTGATCTGAAAATACCTGTCCCTAACAACCAAAACGACTCTCGGCTGCAGAATGCTATCAACCTTCAGAATATATGGCTTTGGTCAGATTTAAGTGCAAAATAAGGTGCTCGATAGTCTTGGAACTTACTTCTCCGACAAAAACAACTTCTGCATGTGTGTCGCGCCCAAGCTGGAATTTTAATGTCTGATGATTTTCTTTAGGGTATAAAGAGACTTCGGTTTTTAGTGCGGTATTTTCTTCTACCCGATCACCTTTATCAATATCGACAATACCATCATGGTTTTTATCAACAATTTTGAAAACTGAGTTTTGCTCTACATAATCTATTGATTCACTTAAGTTTTTTACGAATTTTTTTGCACCACTCTCGTTAAAGTCATATTTTCTGATTACAACAGACCGGAGTATATCCGATGAAGGTAGATTTTCATATTGAACTAATATTTCCGCAAACAGCTTAGGGCTGTTCAAGGCTTCCCGCAGCGCTTCAGTTTTTTCTTCTGCATCCAAGGGCTTCGCAATACGCATATAAAGGTTGGACAACTGAACATCGTCCCCCCTTCCTGCAACTAAACCATATGCTCGCAGCGCTGCGATTGCTTTCATGGAGGCGCCGCTCTTACCACTGTATCCCATAGCAGTGAAAAACGTTTCTGAATCAATACTATTCTTCCCAACCGAAACATATGCTTTGTCGGCATAATCAATTGCTGTGGGCAGTGAGAAACTAGGATAATTTGGACTTCTTGACATTTCTGACCTCCATTTTTTATACTTCACTCTACTTACATATAAGTTGTTTACTGTCAAACTTTCCACAACTCATTGTTTTTATTATTTTTATTTCGCTCTTGAAAAGCTTTCATCACACTAGGTGAAGAGTTTTTCGCCATTTTCGAGCAAATGCAGGCGTTTTACGGAGAATTTTATACTTTTTTATACCTGTGAAAAGGCTTGACAAAAGTGTTATTGCCAGACTACAGAGCAGATGCCAGATTCTGTTGGATGGTCTCCACCCCCATCCTATAAGTGGATGAGGGCTGGAGACGTTGCTTGGAGGCAATTCGGATGGGAGATCTATCGTAAAACAATCGGGCGTCCAAACCCCGGTTGTCTCCACATTTCCAAGCCTCATTAAAACGCCCAAGATAAAATTTCAAGAAATTACCGCTCCCGCACCCCCATGACCCCAACCTCCTCCATAACCGTCACCCGTAATCGCGGATGGTATGGCGCGGCGCGTGCGCTTGCACTCTTTGCGGAAACGCCGTCCGGGCGTGTCAGACTTGGTAAGGTGCGGCACGGAAAATCTGTCGAGGTGCAAGTCCCGCAAGACGCCACGAAAATTTACGGCAAAATGGATTGGTGCAAGAGCGTAAAGATGGACCTCGCCTTTGTCGGTGAAGGCGACACGGTTTACGCTAATCTCTGGTTCACGCTGAACCCGTTTCGCCTGATGGGCATTCCCACCATGCCCTGCAAATTTGAGAGCATACCGCGTTAAACCTTGGGCCTCTCTTACGACCGCGTCACGAAACGGTTTAAATAGATCGTCATCTCCTGACGTGTAACAATCCCGTCCTCATTTAAATCAGCCAACATCAAATAATTGCCAACAGGCGGAGTCGATCTGGCGTGGGCCTGCGCATATAAAACGCGGCTGTGGCGACTGGCTTCTTCCAAGGTGATAATACCATCCTCATTTTCGTCCGAGTCAATGATCCGCTCTATGGCCGCAGGTTTTGTTGACCATCCCGGAAGCGAGAGCGCGAGGTTCACTTCCTCTGCTGTGATATGCGCATCGCCATCCATATCAAGGGTAAGAATTTGCCCGAAAAGCTGCGCCCGATCAAAAGCTGCACGCAAGCGGATAAAGTCTTCCACCCGCTGCTGCGTCACCGGCCCTGACGAAGAAAAATCATCATAGGCTGACAAAAACCGGGACGCCATGATATGGGGATTTTGCTTGAAATCTGCGATATAAACATCCGGCAAGGCAGAAGGAAGGCTAGGCGTTTCGATGGGTGGCAGCGCCGTTTCACTGACAGGCGATATGTCTGACTGACACCCTGTCATTCCGAGAATACAAAGGGAGGCGATATGTAGCCAACGTAAAAACACCTATTTATAGTTGTGTATTTATATAAACAATTTATGAATCTATTCTTCACCCTGCAATGATCGGTTGCCTGCTCTATCTCTGCCTCACATAGGAGTCGGAAAGTTACAGAAAGCGCGTCATGTCAGAATTTCAAATCGGGACGGTTGTCCGTCTTAAATCCGGCAGTCCGAAGATGACCGTCAAAGGCGCGGATGGTGACGCCTGGGCCGTGCAATGGATTGACCGGAACGGGAAATTACAGGGCGATAGCTTTCACGCGGATATGCTCGATATTTTTGTGCCCGCCCAACGCGATGACGCCCCGCGTCGGGACCGGAATCGCGATCCACGTTTTCGTTAGGCCATGCCTCCCCCTCATTAGGGGGAGGTGTCTGAACGAAGTGAAGACGGAGGGGGTTATGCCATTTAGTTCGGCAGACTTCCCCCTCTGCCCGCGCTGCGCTTACGCATCTCCCCCTCAAGGGGGAGAAGACTCGATTTAGGCAGCATTCGCCGCAGGGCGCTGCCATGTGTTTGGCGCGAAGGCGACGTCCACATCTGTTTCGACGATATGGTTGGTGTAATTGGACAAGACCTTCAGCCCTGTCCCCAGCACAACTTCGAGAACAGTTTGCGCTGTATAGCCCGCAGCGATCAACGCTTGGACATCACGTTCGAGCGGCCAGCCGCGGCTCTCATTCACGACCTTTGAAAATTGGCGCAGGGCTTCCAATT
>JAHDFA010000048.1 GCA_020628495.1 Hellea sp. | reverse complement strand
TCTTCCATCTCCCGCACTGTCCATTTCAGCGCGACAACGGCCTTTTTCGGCTCTGTCACAACGGGCGCAAGAAGATGCGGGCAGCCATCATAAACGGACAATTCCAACATCTTCGGATCAATCATGATAAACTTACACTGCTCCGGCGTGAGCGTGTACATCAGTGACAGTATCATGGCGTTCACGCCGACCGATTTACCTGAGCCGGTGGTGCCCGCGACGAGCAAATGCGGCATCTTCGCAAGGTCAGCGACGAAAGGCGTTCCGCCAATGTCTTCACCCAAAATGAGGGGCAGGGAGGCCTCGGAATTTTGGAATGTCGAGCTGGCCAGCATGTCGCGAAGCCAGACCATTTCACGCTTCCGGTTCGGCAGTTCGACGCCCATAGCATTCCGTCCGGGAACGACGGCAATCCGCGCGGATTGTGCGCTCATATTGCGGGCGATGTCGTCAGAAAGGTTGATGATGCGCTGGGATTTTACACCCGGCGCGGGCTCAAATTCGAAAAGAGTGACAACGGGGCCCGGGCTGACTTGTCCCATTTCGCCGTCTACGCCGTAATCGCCCATGACTCTGTGAAGCTGTTCAGAGGAGCGGCGCAGCGCACCTTCATCATGAACAGTTGAGCGCGGCGGCGGGGCTTTCAACAGGTCCAGACCGGGCAAGACAAATTCGTCAGACCCGGAGAAATCGAAACTGGGCTGCGGCGGCTTTTTAGACGTCTTGCGTTTGGTCGCCCGCTTTTTCGGAGTTGGCGCGGCGACAGGGACCGGTGCGGGTTCGGGGGAATATGTGACAGGTGCCAGCGTAGGCGTATCTGGAATATCGCGGTAAAGCGGCTCTGTCGCCATTTGTGCATCCAGAGGCGCTTGATAGCCTTTACGGAAAAGCCGGACAATCCACGCGGCGAACCGGTCAACCCAGACTCGGATATAGGCCCAAACCAGCGTGGCCGCATCGGCAATATCCAGCAGGTCTTTCGTGACAACCCCCAAATAAAGCGCCAGCAAATAAGCCGCACCGCCAAAAGAAAGCAGAGCCACCCAAAGCCCGGAGAGCGGCACATTGAAACTATCAAGCCAGCCTTTGGGGGTCAGGTGCATCATATCGCCAATCCAGCCGCCCAAACCGCTCGCCATGGGCCAGCTTTGCGGAATTGGAAAAGCCGAGAGTGTCATTGTGCCCAGCAGGATTGCGCCAAAGCTTATGCCAATCCGTTTCCATTTCAGCCCGTGCGTTCGCGGACCAACGCGCCCCAAGAGACGCCGCGCGCCCGAAAGAAAAACCAATCCGCCCAGCAAAACTCCGCCCCAGCCCAGAGTCTGCATCAAAAGATTGGAAAGATTGGCTCCGATCGACCCAAATGGATGGCGACCAACACCGATCCCGGCCGTGTCGCCTGTCGGGTCAAATGGATTATAAGCCAGCACGCTGATGACGATGACTGCGCCGATAAGGCATATAAAAAGTGCGCGAACAGCGCGCCAAAACGCATTGCCTTGCTGTGCCGTGACCTCGGCCATCATCGCATGAATATCTTCCGGCGCGTATTGATAATTCGCGTCATAATCTGCGGTAGCGGAAGGCGGTGGTGTCATTTTGTCCTCAAAGGCATAGGCGAAACGCTTACCAAAGCGTAAATAGCAAGCGTGAATGAGGGGTTAAGGTGGCGGGAATTAGGCGGTAATTTTGAGCAATATGCCACCTTTCCCTGCCGTTCGCAGCGGCCTATGTGATGCTTATGAAGACTGAGTTTGAAATCATCATTGTCGGCGCAGGATTGGTGGGCCTGACCACGGCTTTGGCCTGCGCTCATAGCGGTGCGCAGGTCGCGCTCTTGGATCGGGCAGAGATTACCGGTACCACAGATGGCCGCGCATCCGCATTGTCGACAACGTCGCTGCGCTTGTTTGAAAATCTTGGCATAGACCTTTCAGAAAAGCTGCAGCCTATTCGTGAAATGCTCGTGACCGAAGGTACGCCGGACAGCCCTTGGCGATTGCGATTTGAAGGCGATGGAGATGGTGGTGATTTAGGCGCTCTGATTGAAAACCACGCCTTGAAGTCAGCCTTGGCCGCGAAAATAGAAGAGATCCCGGAGGTTCGGATCTTTGCGCCGATTACAGTTGAGAATTTTGAACGAATTGGTGAGTCCATCAGGCTTAGGGCCGACGGGAACGACTTCACTGCGAAACTTCTCATCGCCGCGGATGGCCATAATTCATTACTCAGACGAAAGGCCGGCATTACAGTTCAGCGTTTCGATTATGACGCCGAGTCATTGGTCACGACCATTTCGCATGAGCTTCCACATGACGGTTTGGCCTGGCAAAGGATAATAAAAGGCGGCGCGCTAGCCATACTTCCTCTGCTCGACAATAGAAGCCAGATTGTCTGGTCAGGCCCGTCAACTGCCATCGCTGCCGCAGTTCAATTGCCGGAAAAAGATTTCCTGACTCTATTGTCTGAAAAGATGGGTGGATATTTGGGAGACATGCGTTTGGTTGCACCGCGTCAAAGCTATCCATTGCGATTACAAGTGGCGGATAGTTTTTCAAATGACCGTGTCGCTTTAGTTGGGGATGCGGCGCATGTCATTCACCCCCTTGCAGGGCAAGGCCTTAACCTTGGTTTGCGTGACGCAGCTGCATTGGCAGACGGCGTGAAAACAGCATTATCTACCGGGCAAGATATAGGTGTGATCAGCCTTCTGGATTATGATCTTTGGCGCAATGCGGATACACGTCAATTTGGTCTGTTAACGCATCTTATTTCAGAGATATCAGGTGCTAAATCAGGTGTATTTGGACATGTCAGACGCCTCGGTATGACCTTGACAAACGGCTCCTCTATACTCACATCGGCATTGGCAAAACGCGCCTCAGGTGAAGGGCCTGAGCTTCCTGCATTAATGCAACGGTATTAAAAATAGCGTTCATCTATCATTCATGCTACATTACGGATTAGTAAAGTTATACAGGATCGATGCCGGACAACTGCGCCCCGTTTCGGTATCGTAGCCCCGTCTTACGCTTTGCGTAGGGCGGGGCGCTTTCATTTTATGATAGCTGACCATTCGTGACTTTGAGAATTTGAGCGCGGTCTCCGAAGTCCGAAAAGAGACTTTTATCCGTTCCGGTCATGAAGACTTGTAGGCCTAAATCCAATAACTCTTCTGCCAAAGCGTCGCGGCGCACAGCGTCCAGATGAGCTGCAACCTCATCCAAGAGCAGGATAGGCGCTTTATCCAATAAAGCCCGGGCCTGTGCGAGGATAAGACCAATCAAAAGCGCCTTTTGCTCTCCCGTCGAACACAGAGCTGCGGGCATGGCTTTGGCCTGATGTGTAACATGCACATCCGTCCGGTGTGGCCCCATCAAGGTTCGCCCCGCCCGCATGTCGATTTGGCGGCCTTCAGCGAGATTTTCGCGATATGAATCCGATATTTTGGCTAAGCTCAATCCCTCTAGGAATTGACTTTCCAGCGTGCCGTCAAGTCCGATGAGAGATTTTGGGAAAATCGTATCACGCGCCGCGATTTCCGCTTGCAAGTTTTGGATTGTCGTCATCCGGGCTTGTGCAACCAATGCTCCGAACTTCGATAGATCCGCTTCCAAAGCGTCATACCAAGCGCGGTCACTGACTCCTTCTGACAATAGGCGATTACGTTCGGTTCTGGCTTTTTCAAATCTTATGGAATTTGAACCGTGATCCGGCGCAAAGGCTAAAGCGAAGCGGTCAATGAATTTTCGTCTGTCAGAAGCGGGACCAGTAAAGAGACGGTCTTGAGCTGGTGTGAGCCAGAGCATGGAGAGCCGACGTGCCAGTTCAGGCCCCGATGCGGACCGCCCGTCTATTTTCAGCTGTCGGCGCCGCGGATGTTCGGGAACTTGACCGATGGAGATACGCGTGGGCTCGGCGCTATCATCGCCATAAAGTTCGGCATTGATGCCCCATGCAGGCCGTGAGACGCCGTCCTCGGAACGCGCCAAAAGGTCCGTTTTCGCTCGCCGTAATCCGCGTCCCGGTGACAGTAAAGAAATGGCTTCCAGCAGGTTGGTCTTGCCAGCGCCATTCGGACCGTAAAGGGCAATTGTGCCGGTCTGAAACTTAGCGTCCAGTGCAGAATAGGACCGAAAATCGATCAGGCGCAAAGAGGCAATGGACGCCACAATGGAGGTTAGACGCGCAGAGGCATCAGCACAAAGAGCGCATGATCATCTTCGCTGTCCTTGACCAAAGCGGGCGAAGCCGGACTGTCGAGGAAAAATGTGGCGTCACGCCCTTCAATCTGGCCGGCCACATCCAATAGATATTTCGCGTTAAAACCGATTTCCAGTGGATCTGCCGCATAATCGACGGGCAAATCTTCATTCGCATTACCGCTTTCGGGATTGTTCACGGTTAGGGACAGATTATGCTCAGTCAGACTGAGTTTAACGGAACGTGACTTCTCCGCGGAAATCGTTGCCACGCGGTCGACAGCGCTTTTGAAAACTTGATTGTCGATTGTCAGCTCTTTTGTATTTCCTTTCGGAATGACGCGTTCATAATCCGGGAATGTCCCATCAATTAGCTTGGATATCATCACGGCATTGCCCGTGCGGAACCGGATTTTGGCTTCGCTCACGCTGACATGGACATCACTGTCCAAACCGTCAATCAAGCGGCGAATTTCAGAGACCGTCTTACGCGGAATAATGACGCCGGGCATGGTCTCAGCGCCCTTTGGTGCAGGGCTTTCGGCCAAAGCCAATCTGTGCCCGTCAGTTGCCACTGCGCGAATTTTCCCGTCATGGCCGTGAACATAAATACCGTTGAGGTAATAGCGGGTTTCTTCGGTTGAAATCGCAAAGCGGGTTTTGTCAATCAGACGTGACAAATCTGAAGCTGAAATTGAAAATTCATGCGTGAACCCGTCTGCAGTCATTTTCGGGAAATCACCTGATGGCAGCAAAGGTAAAGTAAAGTGAGATCGGCCCGCATCCACATCCAAACGATCATCTGAATTGATTTGCAAGACCACTTGCGAACCGTCCGGAAGTTTCCGGGCAATATCATACAGGGTATGTGCCGGAGCCGTGACTTGGCCGGGCGCAGAAATGTCGGCAGCGGTTGTTTCAGAAACCTCTATGTCCAAATCTGTGGCAACCAGAGTAAGCTGGCCATCTTCCGCGCTCATCAGAACATTGGACAAAATCGGGATAGTGTTCCGGCGTTCGACAACGTTCTGGACGTGTCCCAAAGCTTTTAACAGGGTAGAGCGTTCAATTGAGAGGCGCATGACGAACCTTGAAATAAAAATGACGTGCAAAACTCATAGCTTACTGTGCGCACATGTGAAGACCAGCGGGCATAAAAATACCCGCACTCAGGGGGCTGAGGCGGGTATTAAAGTGGATATATTTAGTGCGGGTCAGTTCACGCCGGCTTCTTGTGCGCGGCGCATCATTTCGTCACGGAACATGGCCGTAAAATCCGGTGGATCCAGCAGGATGGGTGGGAAACCACCGCTTTGCGTCATGGAGGCCATAATCTGCCTTGCAAATGGGAATAAAAGACGCGGACACTCAATCATAATCAGAGGCTGCACCTCTTCAATCCCGACGCCTTGGAAAGCGAACAGGCCTGCATATTCAAGCTCTGCGATAAAGGCGACGTCGTTTTCTCGCCGCGCTTCGGCTTTCAGCATGAGCGTGACCTCAACCGTATCATCGTCCATCATTTGACGCCCGATTTCTATATTCACACCGATTTGCGGCGCGGGCAGGCCGGAGCGTAAGCTATTCGGTGCGCCGGGATTTTCAAAGCTCTGGTCTTTGGTGTACTGCGCTAAAACGGACAACATTGGGCCTTGCTGGCCCTCTTCTGGTGTGACAGCGGCATCACCCTCAATGGATAAACTGTCTTCTGCGGGTGTCTCTTCACCCTTTTTAGGTTTCTTCGCCATAATGCTCTTTCCTTGAAACGGCTTGCGACGCACCTTAGCTGATATAAACGATAGCTCAGACGGTCTATTGGGCCGTATATAAGCAGCCAATCCGCAAGATAAAGGTCTACCATGTTCGACGTCATCATTTATGCGGCTTTAGCCACGGTTGTCGTGGTCGTTTTCTATTCCGTTCTGGGAAAACAGACGGGATTTGGAGGCGTGCCGGAAGAAAAATCAGATCCCGTCGATTTCGGGATGGAAGACCCCAATCGAAAACCGACACCGGAAGGCGACCCCGAAGTCGAGCGTTTGGGGCTGTCAGGTATCACACGTCTGGATCCGTCATTTTCCATCGCGCATTTTATGAGCGGGGCGACCGCGGCCTATTCAATGATCTTGGAAGCCTATGCCAATGGAGACCGCGATCTTTTGAGTGATTTGCTGACGGATGAAACATACGCGCTGTATGATGAGGCAATTACAGCACGCGAAGCTGCCGGCCAGACCCAGATAACGGATTTAGGGCGTCTCCGGAAAGCTTCAATTAAAGCCGCCAGAACGGAAGGTTCCATTGCGCATATCTCTGTGCTTTATGAAGCTGACTTGACCTCAGCGCTGCGCGATGCCGAAGGCGAGTTGGTCATGGGTGATCCAGACGTTCTATCCTCTGTCTCAGAGGTCTGGGAATATGTGCGCGATATGAAGGGCGATGACTTGAATTGGCGTCTGGCCAATGTCGAACCAAGCGAGGGCGATGAATTGGAGGCGGATCCGTCTCCAGACACTACGGCTTAGTCATGCACCGCTTTTTCGGTTTTATTCTTATGTGCGCCCTTGCGGCGGCCTGCACGACTGTTCCTGAGGGTCCGAATTACCCCAATCCCGATGTAGAGAGTCCCGGCGTTCTGACCGAAGCGCAACCTCTTCCCGCGCCGCCGCCCGCGCCGCGTGTCGTGACTCCGCCGCCGGTCCCGACTGAACCGCCGCCGGAACCTGTAATTGAGGCACCCGAACCGTCAGGTTTTGCTGCCTTACCATTTTGGGCGGAGCATGATCCGACGCCTGCTTTGTCGGCTTTCGTGCGGGGTTGTGAGACATGGGCCGAAGCTGCCGACGCGGCGATGTTGAACCCTAACTTACCGCAATATGGCACCTATGGGGATTGGCGTCTAACCTGTCAGAGCGCGGCGGTTCTGGACTCTGTCGAACCCGGCCCTGCGGATGTGAGACAGTTTTTTGAAAGCTGGTTCGCGCCGGTTTTTCTCACAACGCCAACAGAATCGGATGGCTTATTGACAGGCTATTATGAGCCCGAAGTCGATGTAAAATTGACAGCGACCGCGGAATATTCAGAACCTATTCTTGCAAAGCCGAAATCTGAAGCGAAGTTGAAATTGCCGCGTGCAAAAGTCAGTGCCGCGACTTCGCGGGTGATAGCATATGGCCGGCCTATTGATGTCTTTTTCCTGCAGATCCAAGGGTCTGGACGGCTGAAATATGCGGATGGCCGTATTCTTCGGGCTGCCTATGCCGCAAATAATGGCCAGCCCTACCGCTCTATCGGCGGGGTGCTCATCCGCCGTGGGGAACTGACTCGCGAAACGGCTTCAAAGCAGTCCATAGCAGATTGGATGATGCGTAACGGACCCAGTGCTGCGCGGGAATTAATGAATGAAAATCCGCGTTACATCTACTTTACGGAACAATCCATTCGCCCGGGCGAGGGACCTCAAGGGGCTATGCGCGTGCCGTTGACGGCGATGGGCGCGATTGCCGTCGATCCGCGCTATCACCCTTATGGGAGTTTGGCATGGTTGGAAACAACCCTCCCGACAAGGGCGGGAGATTATCGGGGCACGCCAACCGGCGTTCTCGTTGTTGCGCAAGATACGGGCAGTGCCATTAAAGGTCCGCTTCGGGCTGATTTATTTTTCGGGTCGGGCGACGAGGCCGGGGCCCGGGCAGGAGTTCAGAAACATCGCGTGCGATGGACCATTCTTTTGCCGCGCAATATTGCAGAGCCGCTCACCTCATGACGGGCCGCCCTATAAAACCGGGCGAGACAAAAATTTGGCGTCACGTCTCCAAAACGGTCAGTCCGCGCCGCCGCCCCAAGGGTAAGGGGAGCGCAAAGCCTTTGCCGACGCGCGAGGACTTCGCCAATATGCTCCGTATCCCTGCGGCAGAGTCAGCGCCCGAAAAGCCATTACCGAAAACGCTGGACGTCAATCAGGACAAGCGTGTGCGTCGCGGTCGAATTGAAATTGATGCCAAAATCGATCTTCATGATATGACGAGGGAAATGGCCCGATCTGCATTGCACCGCGCTATAATGCGGGCATCAAATCGAAATAAGCAATGCCTGTTGGTCGTGACAGGTAAAGGGTTGCGGGGGGATGGGGTATTGCGCCGCAATTTTCCAAACTGGATTGCAGAACCAACTGTCAGACCACTCATTGCCAGCTATGCGCCGGCCCATATCAAACATGGCGGAACGGGTGCTTGGTACGTGTTTTTGAAACGATAAAGCCTGCCCATATGGGGCGATACGGGCAGGCAATCTCAGGGTTTATCAGAGCTAGAGGTTAGCTCCGCCCCAAAGTTTGGAAAAGGCTTCACAATGAATGAGGATGGAGCCGAATTGCGATAAATCGACATTCGCCGGAATGATATAATCCTGTCCGCCCTTATTTGACTTGAGAACGCCTAATCGAACGGCATCTCGCGTCGCCGTTGCACCCGTCGCGCTATTCACCGTTTTGGGTGATAGGAAAAGTTTCAAATCAGGGCCGTTCTTGGTCTTAAAGTCTTCAGAAACGCGAAAGATCGTTTGCCCGTTTTCCTTGACGATTTCCCAATCACCTTTGATATTGAACGAACTTTTTTCGAAACGACCTGTCTGTTTCGTTTCGACCATGGCGACTGCATATGCGGGTTCTGCAGCATGGGCTAGACTGGAGGAACAAAAGGCCGTGACCGTCGCGCCGCCGTAAATGGCTAAGCTTGCAATCGCTGTTTTAAGGTAGGTTTTTGCAGTTCTATTCAGTGTCATTTTTCTGTCTTTCATATTAATGGACTAATTGGTCCAAATTAGGTTAAATATTTAGACCGCCGGGTTGAGCAGGGGGAGAGCTGCCCGGCGGTCTTGAGCTGTAAATACATCACTTGACCAATCGTTCAATAAACATAATATCACAAGAACGAGAGTGGTTTGTGAAAGTTTAAATTATGGCCCGACCCAGAAAATTTGACGAAGCCGAAGTGAAAAATGCGCTGCGAGATGTGTTCTGGGAGCATGGCTATGACGGTGCGTCCTATTCCGATATTATGTCTGCCACGGGTCTGAATAAGGGCTCTCTTTATGCCAGCTTTGGCGATAAACGCGCCCTCTATCAGCATGCCATCTCCGACTATGACCGTGAATTCGTATCGCCCGGCGTAAAAATGCTCCGTGACGACAGCCTCTCGCCCAAAGCACGAATTGAGGGATTGTTTTCCTCACTGGTGGATGCTGCGGAAACGGTCAAAGGCAGATGGGGCTGCCTGCTGTGCAATGCGGCAATTGATCAAGCCCCGTTTGATGATGAGGTTGAAGATACGGTCTCGGCCTCGATGTCGCGTTTGCGCAAAGCGATATCTCATTGCGTAAAAAACACGCCTGCCGCGGATAAGGCCGACCTCATTTGGACCTCCTATTTTGGTGGGCATGTCATGGTGAAAGCGGGATATAGCAAAGCGGTACTCAAAAAAAACAAAGCAGAGATTTTAAAATTGCTATAGCTTTTAAAACACATTCAATGATTTCCCGCCTTTCCAGTTTACGGCTATAAAAGGACTTTTCATGTTTAGATCTCTCATTCTTGCAGCCCTTTTGGCCAGCGGAGCTGCAGCCGGTTTTGCGCAAACGCCGGCACGGTCAAGTTCCGCCAAAACTATTGTGCCCGCGGGTGATTTTAACACGGCTAAAAATTTCGAGGATTTATTGACGGCCCTACGCAGTTTGGATGCCCATGGTTTGAACCCCGCCCATTATAGACTGGCGGAATTGGAAGATATGACCCAGCCAAGTCGCCAACGCGAACAGGTGGCAAGGCAGAGTTGGATGCTGGCGGCCTCTCATATGCTATCGGGGAAGCTGAACCCACTTTCTGTCGAACCAGATTGGACAGCCAAGCGCCGCAGCGCCGATATTGCGGCTCAATTAGACTTAGCGTTGGCGACAGGCACAATCGCTGAAAGTCTTGACGCTCTCGCCCCGAAGCAATCCGGATATGCCGCGCTCAAATCCGCCTATACCAAGGCGCGCATGGAGATGACGGCCTGGACGAAGATTTCTGCCGGACCCACGATGAAGCTGGGCCAAAGCGATGCACGAATTCGGGATTTACAGACACGACTGGATATCCTGGCTAGCGGCATTTTTGATGATGCGACTGAAGCCGCTGTGCAGAGATTCCAGCGCGAACAAGGTCTTGATGATGATGGAATTGTCGGGGCCGCAACCCTGGTGGCACTTAATCGCGGCGGTGCTGAACAGCTTGATGCGCTACGCGTAAATCTGGAACGGTGGCGCTGGTTGCCGGACGATTTGGGCCGTCGTCATGTGCGCGTGAATATCGCCGGGTTTAGTGTCACAACATGGCAGGATGCGCAGCCCGTGCGAACTTATTTAGGCATTGTTGGACAGCGTTATCGCAAGACCCCCGTTTTTTCTGATGAGATTGAATATGCTGTTTTGAACCCGTGGTGGGAAACGCCGCGCAGCCTGACCGTCCGGGACAAAATTCCGGCATTTCGTCGCGACCCCTCGTCGGTCAAGCGATTGGGATTCCAGATTCTGGATGGGTCGGGCCGCGTCGTTGACCCGGATACGATTGATTGGAATACGGCCACCGCCGCAAACTTCCCTTACCGTATCCGCCAGGCGCCGGGAGAGTTGAACGCGCTGGGTGAGGTAAAAATCATTTTCCCGAATAAGCACAATGTATATCTTCACGACACGCCGACGCGCGGATTATTCGCAAAGCAACAGCGCGCCTTTTCCTCAGGCTGTATCCGTACGCAGGACCCGATTGATTTGACCAAATGGCTCTTAGCGGAAACGCCGGAATGGCCCGTTGAGCGGGTCGATTCTGTATTGGCCTCAAAAAAAGAAGCGCGCGCAAATCTGGCCGTCAAAGTTCCCGTTCATATCCTCTACTTCACTGTGGTGGCAGAAGAGGGCGTCGTTAGATATCTTGACGATATTTATGAGCGGGATGCTGCGGTTTTAGCGGGCCTGCGGGCTACAAAATAAACTTGCTGAGGTCTTGGTCCTTGGCGAGTTTGCCGACATGTTCGCGGACGTAATCCGCATCAATTGTAAAGGTTTGACCACTTTTATCCGAAGCTGTAAAACTAATCTCATCCAGCAATCGCTCCATCACCGTGTGCAGACGTCGCGCGCCAATATTCTCGACACTGGCATTTACCTCGGCGGAGAGTTTCGCAATTTCGGCAATCCCGTCTTCGGTGAAGTCAAGCGTGACTTCTTCTGTCGCCATCAGCGCTGTATATTGCCGGATGAGACTAGCTTCAGGTTCAGTGAGTATCCGCACAAAATCGGCTTCCGTCAGCGCGCGTAACTCTACGCGAATGGGAAGGCGGCCTTGTAGCTCAGGCAAGAGGTCGGACGGTTTCGCGACATGAAACGCGCCGCTGGCAATAAATAAAATATGATCCGTTTTGACGGGGCCATATTTTGTCGACACGGTTGTCCCCTCAATGAGGGGCAGAAGATCGCGCTGCACGCCTTCACGCGATACATCGCCGCCGCGCGCATCAGATCGAGCCGTGATTTTATCAATCTCATCAAGAAAGACGATACCGTCTTGCTCGGCCCGCTCGACGGCTTCGCGTTTAATGGCGTCATCATCTAAAAGCTTGTCAGATTCTTCGGACAATAAAGGCCCATGTGCATCACCAATTCGTAATTTAACCGTCTTGGTCTTACCCATTTTTCCAAACATGGAGGACAAATCGAGCATGCCCATGCTGGAGCCAGGCTGACCCGGAATTTCAAATCCCTGAAAGGGCGAGGCCGTATCAGACAGATCAAGCTCAACTTCCTTATCATCGAGCTCGCCAGATAATAATCTTTGCCGGAATTTCTCGCGTGTGGACTCCGATGCGTTCTCTCCGACTAATGCATCGATGATCCGGCGTTCAGCGGCTTCTTCGGCCTGTGTCTGGACTTGGGAGCGTTTCTCCTCGCGCAGCAAGGAAATGGACGCTTCAACAAGGTCGCGCACAATCTGTTCCACATCCCGGCCAACATAGCCGACTTCTGTGAATTTCGTCGCCTCAATTTTGATAAAGGGCGCCTGTGCCAGCTTGGCAAGGCGACGGGAAATTTCTGTTTTACCCACGCCTGTCGGGCCAATCATTAGAATATTTTTTGGCGTAACCTCATGGCGCAAATCTGCAGAGACCCGCCGCCGCCGCCAGCGATTGCGCAAAGCAATGGCAACGGCCCGTTTGGCGTCACTCTGCGCCACAATATGGCGGTCCAATTCCGATACAATTTCTCGGGGCGTCAAAGAGCTGTCAGTCATAAAGCCTAGATGGGTTGAGGAAGGTTAAGGGTCAAGGTTTGGACCATGCGCAAAGGTTTGCAGCCCATCCGTTGAAACATTAGTTTCAACTCGGAGTCTGCCGAAGTTCATCTTGGGTAGTTAGGACAACCCGTAAGGTCAGCACTCGCGATGGAGTACCAGAATAGAGTTTTATTGTACGCAAGTGCTGATGTGCAATTCGCCTCGCGAAATGCACCAGGTCCCGCAGTTAGCCCTTCCAGTCATGCAAATCATGAGGCCGCATCGCTTGGTTAGAGTGATCAAACCTGTCAGCCCTTGGTGTTCCCTGCAAACTCAAACTGACCCCATTGTTTCCAATGGCCACGAAAGCCCCGGTTTAAGAACCAGCGGTCGTCTCTCAGCGCAAAAGGTCTGGTTCGGTTGTTCGAAATTCGATTATCAATCGAACTGTCTTCGTCACCTATCGTCTTCTAGACCAGCAAGTAAGCGCTCACCTGTCCTATGTTTGAAAGAACAGCCTAAATATGCGGCATGGAATTTAAAGTGAGGATGGAGTTTTTTAGGTTTTTTATAAGATTTTAAATGAACTAAGAATTCTCTCTGAGCGTCCATCCTTAAATGCGGGACGGAGTTTCATCTCTGAAGTCTTGCCAAATCATTTGGCATTGGCCACACGGCAATCATGCACGAAAATACACCAATTCTTGTCGGTATTGGTCAATCTGTGGAAGCGGTTCCGGATGATTTGACGATTGCTGCGTCCCATGCCGATATGGCGGGGCGTGCAGCGAAAGCCGCATTAAAGGATGCAGGTGTCGATGGAGCAGAAATTGATTGGTTGGCCTGTGTCCGTACCTTTTCTGACAGCAGTCCCGCTTATGCCTGCCCTTTTGGCGGCCCGGATAAATTCCCGCGCGCCGTGGCCGCTCGCATCGGGGCCACTCCCGACCAAGCGATTTATGATGTGCTCGGCGGCCAATCGCCGCAAACGCTCGTTGCGAAAGCAGCGCAAGCATTGATGGCCGGAGAAGCAAAAATGGCCCTTACCGCTGGCGGCGAAGCGCTAGCGAATATGCGGGCGGCACAGCGGTCGGGCGCAACATTGGATTGGTCAGAAACCCATGGCGGCGATTGGACGGACCGGGGTTTATTTAGTGGTCCGATGATCGTGTCCCAGACAGAGCTGGCACATGGGCTCATGGATGCCATGGCCTATTACGGATTTATCGAAACGGCACGCCGTATGAAAGCGGGCCGCACGGTGACGGAACATAGAGATTATATGGCAAAGTTAATTGCCCCGATGTCACACGTTGCTGCCGAGAATCCTTATGCCACGTTCCGCGAAACGTATGAGCCTTCAGATATAGCAGTTCCAACAGCGGCGAATCGCAATCTCATCTCTCCATTTTTGAAAAATATGGTGGCCAAAGACGGCGTCAATCAGGGCGCAGCTGTTCTCATGACTACGGTCGGCGAAGCGATACGCTTGGGCATCGCTCGGGATAAATGGGTTTATTTGCGCGGCCATGCGGAGGCGCAAGAACAATTAATGCTGGACCGCACGGATTTATCCCGCAGCCTCGCCATGGACCTCGTCATTCAAGGCGCGTTGGATGTGGCCAATATCGCTGCGCCGGATATTGACCATGCCGATATTTATTCTTGCTTTCCCTGCGTTGTGGATCAGGCGGTGACGCAATTGAAGCGGCAGGACAAATCCATGACCCTGACAGGCGGATTACCTTTCTTTGGCGGACCCGGAAATAATTATACGCTGCACGGTATTTGCGAAGTGGTCAGCGCGTGTCGCCGCGCTCCCGGATCACTCGGCCTCGCCCATGGCAATGGTGGTTGGATGAGCAAGCAAGCCGTCGGCATTTATTCAACAGATTGGAAAGCGGGCGATGTCTTTGCGGATAAACACGCCATGGCCGAAGCCATTGCCGCACAAACCGCACCGGGCCAAGCGGACCAGCCTTCCGGTCCGGCCACGATCGAAAGCTATATTGTGAAATATAAGCGCGGTGAACCGATTGGGGCCACAGTGATTGGGCAAATGGCAGACAAGTCGCGCTTTTATGCCAAACTGCAAGAGGTTGAGCCCGAACAATTAAAGGCACTGGCGAATGGAGATCTCGACGCAGCCGCCATTCGGGTCGAGCCGGGCCTGCCCGCCAATAAGGCATGGTTTACCTAAACGGCGTCCAGAGCTTCCAGCGTCAGATTATTATTGGTAAACACACAAATCCGGTCCGCAATCGCCATAGCCTTGCGGGCGAGGGTTTCGGCATCCGCCTCATATTCATCCATGGCCAGCGCTGCCGACAGCGCGTAATTTCCGCCGGACCCAATGGCTGTTATACCCGATCCCGTTTCGGCTGTATCGGGCTGCACAACATCGCCATTTCCCGTCAGGACGAAGGTTTCATTTTTATCCGCGACAATCATCATGGCTTGTAATTGACGTAAATATTTATCCGTCCGCCAATCCTTGGCCAGCTCCACGCAGGCCCGGGCCAGCTGCGTCGGGTGCGCTTCCAGTTTCGCCTCTAACCGCTCCAGCAAGGCAAAAGCATCTGCCGTTGCGCCCGCAAATCCTGTCAGGACCGTGCCGCCTGCCAGTGTCCGAACTTTTCGCGCGCCGGATTTCATTACCGTGTTACCCGCGCTGACTTGTCCATCGCCGACAACGACAACTTTGCCGTTTTTGCGCACGGTTAAAATCGTCGTCCCGCGCCATTGGCTGGCATCGGCATAATCATGATGTGGGTTATAGGTCATAGGTTCAGCATCCCTTTGTCCGGGCATTATAGGCGGCGATTTGTTCTGGCGTAGCGTCCGGTTGGCTCGCTTTCCACGCACTGTAATCCATACCGTAAACACGCATGCGGGCATCGTCTAAATCCATGTCATGACCGCGTGCCTCACCTTCCGCCAGCCACCATTTGGACAGGCAGTTACGGCAGAAATTGGCGAGGATCATGAGGTCAATATTCTGCACATCCCGGTTTTCATCCAAATGTTTCAGGAGGCGGCGAAAGGTCGCCGCGTCCAGTGCATCACGTTCTGCTTGACTTAATTCGCTCATAGCGCGCGTGCCTCATGGACTAACATAATGGGAACGCCATCTCTGATCGGGTAGGCTAATTTAGCTTTTTTAGAGATTAGCTCATTCGTCTCCGTATCATGGGTCAGCGGTCCGCGCGTTTTTGGACAGACGAGACTGCTGAGCATTTTCGGGTCAATTTTTGGATTTTGTTGCGTCATTGTCTCGGTTCGTCTCCGGCTTCGCCGCCAATTTGTCCGGCATATAAGTGCATCAATCCAATGAGCAGGCGGCGGCGTTCGTCGCTGGTCGCGGCCTCCATCAGGCTTTGTTTGTCCTCGGGTTGGAAAGGGGAAATCATCGCCGCTTGATTGATGAGGAGCGGTAAAGGAATCTCCTTAAGCGACTCCCATTCCACCTGTACGCCAACCGCCTTGGCCAGCGATTTCATCGCCACTGTCAGCGCTGCGCGGTCAGACCGACCGGATTCAGACAGGGCTTCGCTCGTTTGTTTCGCATCATGCGTATCGGCATCATGTTCGAATGCGTCGAAGCTCACTTTGGCTTGGCGGTAAGGGGTGGTGACATTCAGTTCTTCGCCGAGATGAAAGCGCTTCAAGCCTTTCAGCACGACAAGATAGCGCCCGTCCTCTGTTTCGGAAAATTGGGATATGCGGCCTAATCCGCCGACTTTAACGAGGCTGTCTCCGCGCGATTGCACCATGCCAATCAGGCGTTCACCGCGCAGCGCATCATCAATCATATTGAGATAGCGCGGCTCGAAAATATTCAGCGGTAAGTCGCAACCGGGCAGCATCACCGTTCCGTTTAGCGGGAACAGGGCTACGCTTTCCGGATTGGTCCGTCGGGCCAGTGATTTGTAATGCGCGCTCAT
>JAHDFA010000047.1 GCA_020628495.1 Hellea sp. | reverse complement strand
TTCTGGTCTCCATCGCGGAGATCATCACGCGGGCTGTCCTCACCGCCCAAAGATGAACTTCGGCAGTTCCCTCGACGGTCTGCGAACGTTCCCGCATCTCCGAAATTCACACGGCATTAAGGGTGTTTGCCAACACAGATGAAAGGGCGACGCGTTAAAGATATTTATGACGATTGTTCAATATATCTACACCTCAATTCTTGGGGTCGAAATGACCCCGCGCCGCGCCTATGAAGCGGCGAAATTGAGCGCTGGGCTCTGCCAAAAATTTGGAATAACGGGGCGGGTTTTTGCTAATTCGCAACAGGCGCTCGCCATTACCGAAGGACCGGAAGACATCGTCACCCGATATTATGAATCCGTCTCAAAGGATGAAATGGCGGCGACCGTATTGCTCCATTCTCGGCGCATTATTCCGGTAAAGGAATTTGCCGATTTCACCATCCTGCTCAATGTAGACCACGCCTTTGACCCGGACACTTCCGTCCGGCCTTTGACACATCAGAGCTTCGAGACTGCCTGGCCGGCCAATCTCTCCGCCAAGGTTCGCATCCTCGCAGATGCTTATATGGACCCGGACATGCTCGCGGCTTAGCCGTCTATGCAGCACGCTTGGCGGGTCCGACCTGATCCCGAATGCCGGCAATTAATTCCATCGACTTTAGGCGCGCGGCCTGATCATAAAACGGCATGGAAATTATGAATTCATCCGGCTGTAATTGGTCGTGGAAATTCTGCAGTCGTTCGGTCACTTGCACGGGGGTGCCAACCGCGCTGCCCGCCAGCATGGGCTCGACATGGGCCGCAATGTCCGGTGCGACCGTATAATTTTCAACGGGCGGCTGGACCAATCGGCGCTGACCTGTGACCATGCCGACAAAGGCTTGGACAAGGGTCGAGAAATGGAATTGTGCTTCGGCTTCGGTTTCGGCGGTGAAGACATTGCACGCCATCATAAAATAGGGCGCGTCCAAATAAGCCGAGGGTTTGAATTCGCGCCGATAAATCTCCGCGGCTTGGAATAAATGCTGCGGCGCAAAGTGTGAGGCAAAAGCATAGGGCAAGCCCAGATGCGCAGCGAGCTGCGCGCCGAACAGGCTGGAGCCTAAAATCCAAACGGGGACATTTGTGCCTTCACCGGGAATAGCGCGCACGGGGAGGGGGGCCTCCGCATCATGCGGCCCCAAATATCCCAGCAGCTCGATGACATCTTGCGGGAAACGATTGGCGGCCGCCGGGCCGTCCTTACGCAGGGCGCGAATGACATTCTGGTCCCCGCCGGGTGCGCGGCCTAGGCCCAAATCAATGCGGCCGGGATGCAGCGTCGCCAGCGTCCCGAACTGCTCGGCAATGGTCAGCGGGGAATGATTGGGCAGCATTATCCCGCCGGAGCCGAGCCGGATGGATGTTGTCAGCGCCGCGACATGCGCGATGAGGACGGACGTCGCAGAGCTCGCGACAGACGCCATGTTGTGATGCTCCGCATACCAGACGCGGTTATAGCCGAGGCGCTCCGCAGCACGCGCCGTGCTGACGCACTCTTCAAAGCTTAGCGCGATGGATCCGCCTTCCGTGACGCGGGCAAGGTCAAGAATGGAAAAGGGCGCGGACATGACGTGAAGATAGGGTCTGCGGCGCCGAAATCAATCATATCCGGTGATTGGCAACAGACCGCCGGACTTGACACTTATCCTCCATCCGCTAGGCCGCACGCACATTAACCCGGTGCGCCTGACCGTTTCTCAGCTCCGCATCTCAAGAGTCCCGCTCAAGCGGACTAAAGGACGATAAAATGCATGCTTTCCGTAGCCACACTTGCGGCGAACTCCGTAAATCCAATGTCGGTGAAACCGCCAAACTCTCCGGTTGGGTCCACCGTAAACGTGAACACGCCAATGCGCTGTTCATTGATCTGCGCGACCACTACGGCATCAGCCAAGTCGTCGTTTACCCGAATGAAGAATTCTATGAGACGGCTAAGCGCTGCCCTTCTGAAAGTGTAATCACCGTAACAGGCGAAGTCCTCGCCCGCGATGCGGAAGCCGTAAATCCGGAATTGGATACGGGCGAAGTTGAACTTCGCGCGCAAACTTTTCTGATCGAAAGCCAAGCAGATCCGCTGCCATTGCCCGTCTTTGGCGAGCAAGACTATCCTGAAGACATCCGGCTGAAGCACCGCTATTTGGACCTGCGCCGCGATACGCTGCACAAGAACATCATCCTGCGCGGGAAGGTCATCAACTCCCTACGTCGCCGCATGATTGACCAAGGATTTACCGAATTTCAGACGCCGATCCTGACGGCCAGTTCCCCCGAAGGCGCACGGGACTTCCTCGTGCCATCGCGCCTCAACCCCGGGAAATTTTACGCCCTGCCGCAAGCGCCACAGCAGTTTAAGCAATTACTTATGGTCGCGGGTTTTGACCGTTATTTCCAAATCGCGCCTTGCTTCCGCGATGAAGATGCACGTGCGGACCGCTCCCCTGGCGAGTTCTATCAGCTCGACGTTGAGATGAGTTTTGTGACACAGGAAGACGTCTTCCAAGCCATTGAACCTGTCATGGCAGGTGTGTTCGAAGAATTTGCCGATGGCCGCGAAGTCGAAACACCATTCCCGCGTATTCCGTATAAGGAGTCGATGGAGAAATACGGTTCTGACAAACCTGACCTGCGTATTCCATTCGAGCTGACCGATGTGTCTGAATTTTTCCTAGACGAGAGCAAGACCGGCTTTGGCATCTTCGCTAAAATCACAAATAGCGGCGGCAAAGTCATCGCCATTCCTGCGCCGGACGCAACGGATAGCCAGTCCCGCAAATTCTTCGACAGCCTCGACAAATGGGCGAAGAAAGAAATGCAGGCGCCTGGCCTCGGATATGCACGCCTTCGCGAAGAAGGCGGCGCGGTGGTGTCACAAGACCCTGCGCTCAAGAATTTCGAGCCTGAACTGCTGAAGGCCTTGCTGGAAAAAATGGGCCTGAAAGCCGGGGACGGCGTCTTCTTCTCTGCAGGTAAAAAAGCTGCGGCTTATAAACTCGCGGGCGCTGCACGTAACAAAGTCGCGAAAGAACTCGACCTTATTCCTGAGGGCGTATTCAAATTCTGCTGGGTCGTCGATTATCCAATGTATGAATGGGATGAAGATAATAAGACTATCGACTTCTCTCATAACCCATTCTCCATGCCGCAAGCGCCTGAAGGCAAATCGGCGATGGACGTCCTGCTGGAAGCTGACACGGATGAGAAGAAACTCGATATTCTCGCCTATCAATATGATATCGTCTGCAACGGCGTTGAACTGTCTTCCGGTGCGATCCGAAACCACAAAGCTGACGTGATGTACAAGGCATTCGAGATTGCAGGCTATGGTCCGGAAGTCGTCGAAGACAAATTTGCAGGCATGATCAATGCGTTTAAATTCGGCGCACCACCGCATGGTGGGATTGCACCGGGTGTGGACCGTATCGTTATGCTATTGGCAGGAACCGAAACAATCCGGGACGTCATTCTGTTCCCGATGAACGGTAATGCGCAGGATTTGATGATGAACGCTCCGGCAGAGGTCGATCAATCCGCGTTGAAAGAATTGAATATTAAAACTGTCGCGCCCATTCCCAAAGATTAGAGAGCCGGCTGGAGAGAGGCTTGAGGCCTATTTGTCCAGTGCGGCCTTGCTCTGGACGAGGTCGCTGTGAATACGCTGAAGGCGTGTGCGCAGGACTCTGTCTCGAGGCGCACTTGCCGCCAGAAGGTTCTCAACATCTGATATGGCGCGGTCCAAGCGCAAGGCAACTTGTTCCATCTGTTCATTCATATCCTCGTGGCCGTGTTTGGCCATAGCTGGATTGACGTTATCGCAATAAGAGAGCGACAGCCCAACAGGCAGCCGCGTTTTTTCGTCTCCGCAGGCAACATCCAATTGCGCCTGTTTCAGGCCTTGGACGGCTGACATATTTGCACCTGAAAAATCTGAGTTATCAAGCCGGGCGTCAAGCAGAATAGCACTGCCAAATTGCGCATTTTGAAATTGACTACTTTGAAACTGCGCGCCCGTAAGATTGGCATTATCAAACTGCGCACCCTTGAAATCTGAATGCGAGACGACAGCCCGGGAGAAATTCGAACGGGATAAATCTGCATTTGCGAGGCGCACATTTGACAGCCGGGCTTCGGTCAGTGTTGCGTTTTCCAGAACAGCACTGGGCATATTCACATCCTCACCTTTGACCCGGTACATTAAAGCGCCGCGAAAATGCGCGCCGGACAGGTCAGACCCATCCAAAGAACCGCCCGAAAGGTTCGAGTTATTGAAATTACTTCGTGAAAGGTCCGCATTGTTTAAACGGATGCCATTCATGGCTTTGTTGGATAAATCACATCCCGAGCAAGACCCGCTACTCATTTGAATCCGAGCATCCACACGGATTTGAGCGTTGGCGGGCATTGCCAAGGAAAGCGTAGGGACAGTCAAAAGGAGAATGTTAAGTCGTCTCATCACCTGCCTTTTACCGCGACTGAAGCGGTGCACTCTATTAAAATCGCCGTAAGGTTCTGACTCAATACAGCTGGTGTGACATATATGACGCGCAAAATAGTCCAAACCACGCCATAATCCACGCACATTCAGGCTTTACCGCTTGTGGCTGCGGCCTTACTACGCGTCGTATAACTTAATCTTCCGGAGTCGGACCTTTGGCATTTTTCAAACGCTTATTCACATGGTGGAACGGCTCGACATTGGGGACGGCGCTGCAAATCCGCACGAAGGCCGTCAAAGTTGGGGAAGACGAGTTTGGCAATCAGTATTTCGAGAGTGAAAAGCTCAGCTATGATGGCCGTACGCGGCGTTATGTGACTTATTCCGATTATGCCGAGGCCTCAAAAGTCCCTCCGGTTTGGAATGGTTGGTTGCACCACACTTATGACGAGTTACCCTCAGAAATCGATATTAAGGTTCATGGCTGGCAGGAAAGTCACGTGCCAAACCTCACCGGGACGCCTTTTGCTTACAAGCCGAAGGGTAGTTTGGACCGAGGCGGGAAACGCGCCGAAGTCGCCGCAGATTATGAAGCCTGGACACCAAGCGAATAATCTTAAAATGCGCGCTTATTTTCTCGCAATTGTATTAACCCTTGGCTCAGGATTTGCTGCGCAGGCTGCGAATATTCCGGGCTCTGCCGTCATGCTGCGCGCTTTGGATAAGGTGACGGCGACGACCCAAGATTTTACCGTCGAAATCGGCGAAACACTAGAATATGGCAGCCTGTCGGTTGACGCCGTGCATTGCGAAAAACGGCCGCCCGAGGAGTTGCCCGAAACCTTTGCCTTTCTCAAAATTCGAGATACAAAATTAGATGGCAAAGGCGAAGAGTCCGAAGAAGTGGAAACAGTTTTTTCCGGGTGGATGTTTGCATCTCGCCCTGCGCTTTCTGCACTGGATCATGGGGTCTATGATATTTGGGTCATAGGCTGTAAAACGCCTGAGGTTAAATTGCCGGATTTTGACCAATAGGGCAGGTTTGCACGGCGCGGTCTATATATGCTGACACCGTCGGACCCGCTGATTGAACACATTTCCAAATGTCGTCTTCACTTATTTCAACCTGCGTTTCGGGATCTGTAATGACAGGATTCACGATAAGACTCATGCCTAAAACGCGCATCTCCAGATAGCGCGCCATGACGGCTTCATGCACAGTCGACATTCCGACCATATCTGCGCCCATATTGCGCAGCATTCTGCCTTCTGCCGGAGTTTCAAAGTGTGGCCCGGCCAGACAGGCATAGATGCCGGAACGAGGAAGTTTTAACTTGTCCAGCCAGTCCTTGTTATAGGTTCGGGTTAAATTAACGAAGGGGGAGCGCGTCTCGCAGCGCCGACCCACAAGAGCGCCATGCCCGGTCAGCCCTGGAAGATAAATATGATCAGAGATTCCGACAATGTCGCCTGCTTGATAATCGGAATTCAGACTGCCGGAAATATTTGTGAGGATAATGGATTGAGCACCGAGGGCATGCGCTATTTCAATTGGAAACACGCTTTCTTGAGGCGTGTGACCTTCATAAAGGTGAAGTCGACCTTGCATGGCGACCACATTACGTCCGTGTAGTGTTCCGATGTGCAAAATGCCTTTATGACTTGGCGCAGTAGAAAGCGGAAAGCCTATTATATCTGAATAGGGAATGGCTGGACCATCAATTTTATCAGCATAGCCTCCCAAGCCGGAGCCGAGAATGATCGCGATATCCGCAGTCTTATCGGTTGCTCCCCGGATGGATTGCAGGGCCTGTTCGAGTTTGCGGCTCAAATGTCGACTTCTTCAACGAATTGCGCATGTTCCTGAATATACTCGTAACGCAGTTCGGAGCGTTTGCCCATCAGGGTTCCAACAAGGCTTTCCGTTGTCGCCATTTCGTCGACATCCAATGTAATCCGCGCGAGAGTTCGTGTTTTCGGATCCATAGTTGTGACTTTCAATTGCGCCGGGTTCATTTCGCCGAGGCCCTTAAATCGTCCGATTTCGACTTTGCCTTTGCCCGTAAAGACGGTCTGCATCAATTCTTCGCGGTGAGCGTCATCCACGGCATATTCAATCTTTGCACCTTGCGTCATTTTGTAGAGTGGAGGCATCGCCATATAGAGACGTCCCGCCTCTATCAGCCCGGGTGTGTAGCGATAGAAAAACGTAATAAGCAGTGCAGCAATATGTGCACCGTCGACGTCCGCATCGGTCATAATTACGACGCGTTCATAGCGCAGATCATCCAAATCAAACTTACGGCCCAATCCAACGCCTAAGGCCACGGACAGATCATTGATTTCATTATTGCGCTGAATTTTTTCCATTGTCGCGGATTCGACATTCAAGATTTTTCCTTTGAGTGGTAAGATAGCTTGTGTCTCGCGAGAGCGGGCTTGTTTGGCCGACCCGCCGGCTGAGTCACCTTCGACGATAAAAATCTCCGTGTCTTCACTGCCCTTGCGCGAGCAATCCGCAAGCTTTCCGGGCAAGCGCAATTTTTTCGTCGCTGATTTGCGTTTGATGTCCCGCGCCTTGCGGCGTTTGACACGTTCATCCGCGCGTTCAATAGCCCATTCCAATAACTTTGTCGCATCTTTGGGAGAGCTGGCCAGCCAATGATCAAAAGGGTCTCTCACAGCATTTTCAACAAGGCGTGCAGCCTCGGAATTAGAGAGGCGGTCTTTGGTTTGACCTTGGAACTCCGGGCTTTTGATAAAGACCGAGACGAGGGCGCCCGCACCGAACATAACGTCATCCGGCGTCACATGGCTGACCTTCTTGCCCATGCCCGTCAGGTCGGCATAGGCGCGCAGGCCCTTAGTGATTGCAGCGCGCAAGCCTGCCTCATGGGTTCCTCCGCCGGGTGTCGGGACAGTGTTACAGTAAGACCGCACGAAACTATCCGCTTCTCCGTAACCTTCGGGAGACCAACTGATAGCCCATTCCACGCGGCCATGTCCCGAGTCTTTCTTGGATTTTCCAAAAAATATTGTGTCTGTGATTGTAGCTTTGGTTCCCAAGGTCTCCGCCAAATAATCGGCCAAGCCGCCGGGGAAATGGAAGACGGCCTGTTCGGGAATGTCAGGTGAGTTTTTCAGTTTTTCCGGAGCACATTTCCACCTAATTTCTACACCCGGTTGGAGGTAGGCCTTCGCGCGAGACATGTTAAAAAGTTTCGCGGCCCTAAACTGTAGAGCTTTCCCGAAAATTTCAGCATCAGGGTGAAAACGCAATTTGGTGCCGCGACGATTATTAATCGCGCCCATATTCTTAATCTTACCAATGGGTTTACCGCGCTCAAACCGCATGGTGTGCAGCGTTTTGTTCCGCGCGACTTCAACTTCCAAAACGTCGGAAAGCGCGTTCACAACGGACACCCCGACGCCGTGCAAGCCACCCGATGTTTCATAGGCTTTATTCGAAAATTTACCGCCAGAATGAAGCTCTGTGAGAATGACTTCGAGCGCTGATTTTTTAGGAAATTTAGGATGAGGTCCTATCGGAATGCCGCGACCATTATCAGACACGGACAGATAGCCTTCCGAGTCGAGCTCGACCTCAATACGCGTTGCATGCCCGGCAACAGCTTCGTCCATAGAGTTGTCGATGACTTCGGCAAAGAGGTGATGCAATGCGCGGTCATCGGTGCCGCCAATATACATGCCCGGACGAAGGCGGACAGGCTCTAATCCTTCCAAAACTTCTATTGAGCTAGCATTGTAATTGTCCTGCGCAGCGTCTCCACTTTTGCTGGCGAACAAATCTTTTTTCTTGGCTGAAGCCATAATTGTTCTATTTTCGTTCTGTGATGTTTTTATAGCAATATGCGGTGATTTGCCGTGTCCGCAAGGCATTTACCGCAAGATTAAGCTAGTTTTTCCACACAATAGGCGCGGATTCGTGTTGAACTGTTGTTTCGACGTCTTGGAAAAAGCTCTCTGTCATCCCTCGTACTATTTTTTCCAGTTCGGCGTGATGTGTTTTCAGCGAGTTTATGCCGATAGCGTCAGCGAAGCGGCTCGGTGTGGAGCCTAGGGATTTGCTTTTCAAACCCAATAAGCGTTCCCATATTTGGAGCGTATTCCAATCGTCAATTGCTGTCGTCATTTCAGAGGAGACAGCGCGATTTGCAACTTGCATGCAGGCGCATATGTAATCTGCCTCCATGAGACCGCCGCGTCTCAATTTACTGCGCCAAATGTCTGTCGGAGTTTCGGTAAGACGTTCTGACTTGAGCCGTTCAAGCATGGCAAAAGCGTCGAGTTTGAAAGCGTTCAAGTCCCGCGGACGAGCTAAAATTTCAGATTTAATTTGCATGACGTCCGCGCCAAGCTTTTGGTCTCCTGCCACAATTCTTGCAGGGGCAAGCGCGATATGTTCCCAACTGTGGGCGCGCTTCATGTGGTGGTCATAAAAGGATGAGAGTTTTACAGCCGGCGGCCCTGATCTTCCGGATGGGCGCAGGCGCATGTCCAACTCATAGGCAATGCCCTCGCGCAACTTGACGGTCAGCGTTGTTCGTAGCCTCTGAACAATCTTCGTCGCAATTTCCGTATCAATGTCATCTGCGAAAAGAAAAACGAGATCAAGATCGCTTTGGGGAGCCATGGCTTGCGTTCCCATTTTTCCAAGGCCTAAAACGGCGATGGAAATATTAGCCAGGTCCAAATCTTCGCAAACAATTTGGATGGATAGCTCCAATGTGCGTTCCGCCAGTGCGGTCAATCTGGCTTGCGTCATTTTTGTTGTGAACGAGCCTTCCAAAAACTGCGTATAAGCGCTGAAGAGTTGTTCATTCACAAAACGGCGGAGCGCCTCTAATCGGTGTTCATAATCCTTAGATGTCAAGACGAAACGGGATTGCTCAATCAAGTCATTATCGTCCGGTGCAAGAAATATGTCGATGATATGTGGAGACTGGCGCAGAATTTCACTCATATGCGGACTGTGCAGGAGTGGCGTGATAAGTTTGTCTAAAAGAACGGGATGGCGACTCAGGAGTGAAAAATACTGCTCCGAGCGTCCAATCTGTTTTAGAAACGCGTCAATGCGAAGGAAGGCTCCTTCATTGTTTTGATGCATCACGCGCGCGGTGAGTTGGCGGCCCAAATCCCGATACTTTGTCTTGTTGGTTGAGGATACGCCATGGCTTTGGAAGCCTTGGCTCCAACTTCGGGCGATCTCTGCATTTGCGCCTGTTATAGCCGATATTTCCAGGGCGGGCGTCATATCAGTTTTGTCCGCGAAAAGTGCTGAAAATTTGTGATGAACGCGTGTTCGCCGTTCAAACATATCGGTGTCAAAGTCTTCCGGGTTGCCTAAGAGAGTGAGGCAGGCGTTTAACTGATCATCTTGAGGAATAATATGGGTGTGACGATTATTCACCATTTGGACTGCATTTTCCGTCTCACGAAAAAAGCGATAGTCCTTTCGAAGAGTTTCCGCCTCAGATGCGGACAGTAATCCGATTTCAGCCAATGCGGCCAAGGCTTCGCGCGTATTCGTTGTTCTCAGCCTTGGGCGTTTTCCCCCATGGATGAGTTGTTGAGAGTTTGCGATAAATTCAATTTCGCGAATGCCGCCGCGCCCAAGTTTGACATTAAATCCATTTGCCTTGGGCGTTATCGGTTCAGGGGCGGCACGTTCAAATTCCAAGCCAGGATGCTCATTATTTATGCGTTTTTTCAATGCGGCTAGTTCATCTAATGTCGTAAAGTCTAAGTTTCGTCGCCAAATATACGGTTCAAGCCGGGATAGAAACTTCTCACTGGCCGCATCATCTCCCGCAATAAAGCGTGCTTTCATCAGGGCTAGCCTGTGCCAGGGCAAAGAGCGAAAAAAATAAAAAGTCTCCGCTTTCGGTGCACTTAATGCCAAGCCCGTTCCGGAACTTTCCGGTCTTAGTCGCCAGTCAACGCGCCATATAAAGTCAGGCGAATTTCGCGGCTGCAGTATTTGAGTGACCCTTTTGCAGACATCGGATGCGATATAGGCCTGACCCTTTGATTCCGGGACAGGCAAGGTCTCAGGTTCATAAAAAGCGATGAGGTCGACATCGGAAGAAAAATTGAGATCAAATCCACCTAATTTTCCCAAACCCAACAAAAACAGGCCAGGGACAGTGCCTTCAGGAATTTTAAGTCTATGACGCAGCGCTGCATCTTGCCATGCAAGTTTCAGCGCACGGCTAATCGTAACATCTGCAAATTTACTCCAGACACGCCCCATTTCATCAAATGTTGAGAATGAAGTTCGGGCAAATGCCAGTGAGAACATTGCCTTAGTTTCAATCAGTGAATCGGAGTCTGCCGAAGAGACTGAGGCAAGGAGATAATCCAAATCAGGAATTTCTCTATATCGCTGCGCAATATCATTCAGGTATGGGCTGGACTCAATCTGCCGAGGGCTGAGTGCTTTTCGTGTCACTTGGCCCTAGAACAGAAGGCGGACGACTATTCGTCCGGTATGACGAATAAATCCGTCCCGAATATCGCTGTCAAAATCAAAGCCAATAGCTGAGTATTCTGAACCCGCAGCAATTGTGAAACCAAGAAGCACGCCCTCATCCGGGAAAGCAAATGCGCGGAGACGGGCCAAATCAGAATCAAACAAATTCCCATCAGCATCTGATAACCCTTGGAACCGGAAAGCTGTTTCTACGGGGTCGGAAAGGAATTCATTTCTGTATCCAACACGCAGTGATGGACGGATCCACGTCCTCTTACCTTGGAACTTTGCGCCAAAGTCCAGCATAGCTGTCGCGGCGGCCGTTTCAGAGCGTCGGCCATCGACGCGCAATCGGACGCCTTCTGACCCTGTGTCGGTGTGACCGTATTCGTTCAAGTAAAGGTAATCCAAGGACAGGCTGGGCCTCGCCCAAAATTTATCGCTAATATTAACTTCATATCCTGCACGCAGGGCTGCATTGGCGTGTAGGCCTTGCCATTCTCCCTGAGCGGCACCTGAAAAACTACCGACCGATACAAAGCGATTTTGTTCAAAATCACTGATTCCGCCACCGCCATAAATATCAAGATTAAAACCGTTTTTCTCAAGACCTGCATATGCACCGAGCTGATAGGTTCGAACATCCAGCGGTTGGTCATTACCGATGACATCTTCGACTTCTGTGCTGGCAAAACCGAGACTTACACCGACTGCATGGAATGGACCTAATTCGGTGTCCAAACCTCCTGAAAAGCCAAACCCTTCTCCGCGATACTGTTCTGACAGGCCGGCCAGATCACGGTCAGCAAAATAGAAAAACTCCTGCAGCCACGCGCCGCCGGGCTTGTCAGGTGATCGACGAGCGGCATCTAGATGCGAGCCAACAGCACCAACTGCGCCGTCAACATTCGCCAAAACAAACTGTTTGGCAGCACCTGAGAATTCAGGAAGAATTTGATTGTAAGCCGCATAGAAATCATCGGCTTCGGTAATATTAGCGAATGCATTTCCAAGCTGCGGCGTTGCAGCTAAAGCCTGCAACACTGGGCCATTTTGGAATGTCCCGTCCACGACGCTGCCAAATGCAGCCGCCTGAACTTGGTCTAATCCAAGTCCGCCATCTTCCAGTGAGGCCGTCGGGTTACGTAAATCGAGCGTAACGACAAGCGTATTTGGATCCGAAAGACTCAAACTCGTATTATAGAGGAAAGGGGACTCGCCGGCTGACAAAGATGCCAAATCACCAATCGTCAGATTGCCTGCATTCGCCAAAGTATATGTGAAATTTTCGGTCCCGATTATCGATTCAAGAATTGGATTGATTGAGGCGCCCGCTTCAAATGTGATATTTCCTGTAGAGGTCAGTGTAGACGCATTTCCGGTCGCTCCGTTTATGACCGGGCGAAAGACCGATGTATCGCCAATCAGAGCTTCACTGACCAATATCTCATCGTCTGATCCAAGGGATAGAGTCGAGCCGTCAGTTACCGAAAGCGCCAGAATGTCTGAATTTTGAATGTTGCCGGTGAAGCTGCTGTTACCGGATAAAGATAAGGCATCCGCACCGCCGCCAAAGTCAATGTCGCCCGTAACTTCGCCTGCGCTAATAGTCAGTGTGTCATCGCCGGAGCCAAGCAAAATATCCCCTCTGATTAGCGGAGTGGCCGTCCTGTCAGGGTTTTGGGTCTGACTAATTTCAATACTGTCCGTTGCAGCGCTGAAGTCTATGGCAATTAGATTAAAGTCCGTGTCTTCAAGGCCGAGTGAATCTGAGGATGCTGCAAGCGTTGAAATAGATCCGGAATTATTCAACCTTCTTATTGTGCCCGATGAGTCGCGAACCGCAACGGCAGTGCCGTCACGCCCAATCATCAAGGCCGATATTGTTCCTGAATTGACTAAATCTGTTACCGAAGCGCCTTCGCCAATATCCACCGCGACAGCAAGTAAGGGTCTGGGCGCAATGACATTTGTGCGGTCAAAATAGATTTCATCATCGTCTTCGCTAACGGTCGCAATAATTGTCCCACTATTGTTAATTTCATCCGCTATGGCTTGGTCACCCAAGACGAGAACTCGCGCCACACCTTCACCGTCAGTAAACTCAGATGGCTCTCCGCCACGGAAACTATTGGCGGTGAGTGTCCCCGTGCTGGTATTGTTTATCCCACCTTCAATTGTGACATTAGCCAACGAAACAGTAGTGGCGTTGAAATCGTTATAAAGCCCATTTGCACTGATGCTTCCTTGATTGATGAAGCCATATTGCAGAGATGAGTCAAAGTCAGGGTCATTTGGGTCAGTAATCTGCGCGACCAATCCAATTGCAATGGGCTCGCCATCGTTACCGATAAGAACGGCCGGAGCTGAACCGAGTTGTGAAATTGCACTTGTAGATGCAACGACTAAAACCGGTTCACCATCATCATTCGTGACAGGCTCTCCCGTTGCGTCAACACCTTGCACAAGTCTTTGGTTCAGGAAGATGCCGCCTGAAATATTACCGGAAATATTTAGCGCAGAACCAGCTTGGCCCAAATCTTCAGCCGTAAAGTCCTCGCGGCCGGTATCATTGCGATCCCCGCCAAAGCCGCGACGTGTTGCAAATCGGTAGCCATTTGCTGAAATGGAGCCGCTATTCGCGAAGCCGCCTTGAATATCGCCGGATACTGCATAACCTTGCGAATCAATTCCAAGGACGGTGATTTGGCCGTCATTGGTCACATTTCCGGTGACGTTTGAAGCTAAATTTACGCCGACAGATCTATCGCCGGTGACATTAATCGCCCCCGCAGTCCGCAAATTACCCGTCAATCCTTCCGTCATCATCGGAGTGTTGGCCAGATTAATGCCAAAGCTGTCATTGCCTTCGATTGATATATTAGATCCGGATGTAAGCTCGATGTTTCCTTGGAAAGGTGACGCGCCCGAAATCAAGATTCCCGTGCGGCCTTCACCTTGTGCAAAACCGCCGTCATTGAAAGGATCGTCATCGGTATTGGAGGGTGTGAAGTCTTCGTTAAGGGTGACTGAACCCGTTTGTATATAGCTGCGATCAGTCCCGCCTTGCAATTCGACACCGACTGACCCGGCAGCGCCTTCTTCTATGACGACATTAGCACCGTTTCGAAGAGAGTTTGACGAATCCAAAACCACAGCAGGATTTCGGTTATTCGCATCGACAGCCCCCGTGCCGGTAATCGTCGGCGTTCTTTCTGTTGTATCCGTCGTGGCGGGGTCGTCGCCCAGAATAACATCTGCCGGCGTGCCGTCCGGTCCTGCGGTTGACGTTCTGATTTGCTGATCAGTATCCTCAGTAATAACGATTTGTGCTTCTGCCGAAATCGACAGAATACTTAAGAGCGCGAGTGCCGCAGAACTGCGGAGAGCAAGGGTCTTGAAATGACGCATGTTTATCGTATCCCGACGGCTTCTGGTAATGCGATGTCAAAATAACGCATCAAGTTTGTTATGGTTTACCTAAAACATGGGGGCGGGCCAATGAAAACATGGTTATTTTACAGTCAGGTTCGGCGGCCCAAGAATACGACCCTTTGACTGCGTTCTGATTGCTTTCGGCACGGCGTTCTGGCAATGCGCGAGCATGCCTGTCGAAAGAAGCGAAATATCATCCACACTCATGCCTTTGCGAAAGCTTTGCCTACTGGGCGGCGTAATTCCTGCCGTTTTGATTGGTGTTGACCAATGGTCCAAATGGGCGACAACCCGGTTTTTTGACGTGCCAATGAGTGTGTGTGCGAAGGCCGACCCCAATTTTACCTATGAAGTCTCGCCAATTGCTGATCTCTCCCTGCTCTGTAATCGCGGGATTAGCTGGGGAATGCTGCAGGGCGATTCGCCAATAAAACGTTGGGGTTTGACGCTGTTTGCGTTTCTAATGACGGTAGTCTTAATTTACGTTTTGCGAAAAACCGCAGATCGCTTGGGGCAAATTTCTCTATCTCTCGTTATCGCGGGCGCCGTTGGAAATGCGATAGATCGTCTGTTTTTCGGCGCGGTTACAGATATGATCGACTTTTCCGATATTGGCTTTAACTATGTTTTCAATGTTGCAGACAGCTATATCACCGTTGGCATAATTGGCTTGTTTGTCTCAACCTATTTGACGGATAGGCGGGAAAAGGCTGCGGCGAAGTCGGCTGTAGAATAAAATTTTGGTCACTTGGCGCGGAGCGCACTCCACGCTAAGTCGACTTTAGTTCAATATTAAAGGTAACATTATGTTGCGCTCCACATGTTTATTCGCCGCTTTCGCTTCCGCCGCAATGTTGGCGACGGGCTGCACATCCACATCTCGCGCTTTGGGACTGGAGAAATCAGCTCCGAATGAATTCAATATTCTCACGAAAGCCCCATTGATCGTGCCGCCGGAGTATAATTTGCGGCCGCCGGCTGTTGGGGCGTCTTCCGCAGAGAATAACTATTCTCAGCGCTCTGCCCGTGAAGCCCTGATTGGTGATATTGATGACGCGGCACCTAGTCGGGGTGAGATTGCGTTGATGGCAAAAGCGGGCGTTAACCGCGCAAATCCAGAGATTCGCCTTGAAATTGACGGCGCGAATTCTGTTGAGCGGAAATCCGATGGGTTCGCCAGCCGTGTACTTTTTTGGCAAAACGGCCAAGTTGTGGATGCACAGGGCAATCCCGTTCCGCTTGATGCTGAGAACGAAGCACGCCGCTTAGAGTCCGTGAATTCCGCGACAGGTGGCGGGCAGGTCACAATTTCAAAACGTCCGGGCGGACCTAAGCTGCCCGGTCTTTAGGGCTGATAAAATCGCAGCTCTTCCACTAGCCCGCCGCATGGCGGGCTTTTACGTTTTAGAGTCATGACTGTTATCCCACATCTGATTCGCCGTCTCCCGGCTCAAACCGTCAACCGCATTGCGGCAGGCGAGGTTATTGAGCGCCCGGCCAGTGTGATCAAAGAGTTGGTTGAAAACGCTTTGGATGCGGGCGCGACCCAGATTGATATCCGCTATGAAGATGGTGGCCGCACGGTTATCACAGTTACAGATGACGGGAAGGGTATGGATACCGCCAATCTCTCCCTCTCCGTTGAACGTCACGCCACGTCGAAACTCGCCGATGATTCTGACTTGTTGAACATCGGGACGATGGGGTTTCGGGGTGAGGCTTTACCGTCCATTGGGTCTGTCGCGCGCTTGTCCCTTACATCTCAAACTGAAGCAGATGACAGCGCCTGGGAATTGCGTGTGGATGGCGGCGCAAAGCAAGAGCCGCGCCCCGCGCCAAGATTTGGGCTGCACGGAACTCGGGTTGATGTCCGCGATTTGTTTTTCGCGACACCTGCGCGTTTGAAATTCATGAAATCCGAGCGATCGGAAAGCATGGCCATTAGCGATGTCGTGAAACGCCTTGCCATGGCCAATCCGCATGTCGGTTTTACACTGACAAATGGGTCGAGAACATCGCTGCGTATGACAGGAACTCCGCTATCGGAAGACGGACGTTTGGTACGATTATCGAAGATTCTCGGTGATGATTTCGGCGCAAATGCGGTGGCGGTCGATTCTGAGCGCGAAGGCATTGCGCTGACGGGATTTGCAGGACTGCCGACCTTTTCCCGCGGAAATAGCGCGCATCAATATCTTTTCGTCAATGGTCGCCCCGTGCGGGATAAGCTCCTGCATGGCGCAGTTCGCGGAGCCTATCAGGATTTTCTCGCCCGCGATCGTCACCCCGTTGTCGCCCTTTATGTCGATCTGCCGCGTGAGCATGTGGATGTGAACGTCCATCCGGCGAAGACAGAGGTCCGGTTCCGCAATCCCGGTCTTGTGCGCGGATTAATCGTGAGTGCGCTGCGGCACGCCCTCGCGGATGCAGGGCATCGTGCCAGTACAACGGTTAGCGATTATGCGCTGGGCCGCATTCAGACGGGCCAACAGCCCGCTTATGCTTATCAAGGACGCTATGGCGGCGC
>JAHDFA010000046.1:14618-17647 GCA_020628495.1 Hellea sp. | reverse complement strand
GCGGGTGCCCAGAGAAGCCGTCCAGTGGTGGCATCATTACCGTTAGCCGCATTAATCCGATCTCGAATATCACGCATCTTCAGTTGCTTTCCCAATTATATTGGCGAGTAAATAATCTGCGCTTTCGCGTATGGCGCGTCTTTGCATCGGGCCGAAATACCACGCTGGGTCCAACTCTCTGCGATAGCGAATGGTGAGGCTGACTTGCGTCGTTCCATTCGCTTGGGGGACCATCTCAATTTTTGTCCCATGCACGGTGAGGTAATGCGAGAAGTAACTCGTATTTTTCGTGACCTCTGTTTCGATTAAGAGGGGCTCAACCGTTTTCATATGAAGCCGAGTTTCGCCCTTATGAACATTTGTGAAGCCCCAGCGCCGATAGGTGAAATAGGCCGTATGTGTTTCGCCCTGCGCAAATTTGGGAGCTTCCACACGTTCCGGCAACGGAAAGATGGACAAAAATGCGCTGCGATCGGCGTCCAAATGGACCGGGCGGGCGAGATTGGCGTGTATTTGTTCGGGCGTGAGGTTCAGGATGTGCGTGCGCGTGATGGCTTCCTCGCGCGGAAAGCTCGTCGTGTCGGTCAAACCCTCGATAGAGACGATTATGACGGCGAGCGGGACGAAGCTCGCACGAAAGACATCAGATTTTTTAAACCGATCCGGATCGGCCTTATGCGGTGTCAGCAGTATAGCGAGCAGGGCAAAGAAAATGTAAATCGGCGCGGCCATAATCACGCAGATGAAGCCCTCAAATAAAAGTGCGGAACTCGCCAGCATAACAATGATTGTCGCCAGAAGGTGCCTCGCAACTCGCTTCGTCCGGCTCCACCCTTTGGGCTGCGGTATAAAGACATAAAGAATGACGCCAATGACATAAGGCACAAGGCAATAGAAAAAGGACGTCGTTGCAAAGCTGGAATCCAGCACCATCCGCGTCAGCAGCGTAACTGTGCCGAGGATCAGTAGATAGCGAATCCAAACCGGCCTCGGCCCGCCTTTTAAAATATCCTGAAGCGTCATTTTACATCGTCCTGAAACCAAACGCGTTGGTCCAGCAATGTGCCGAACCATTTATGTTCGAGGCGTAGTGTGAAGGCGAAGGTTCCGTCTCCCAATTCCTCATGTCCTGCGCGCAAAACCTTCGGGCCGAGCCATTTCGGCAAGGTCAGGCGAAGCCCTGCGATATCCCAGAAGATATCCTTCGCGCGAAAGACCAGCTCATTGCCTTCAACCAGTGGCACAAGGCTCATTCCGATGCCGCGCCCAATATGTTCCTCTATACCTGTTGTACCCGTAAAGCGTTTCGCGCTCTGGATGACCTGCGGGAACATTTGCTTGCTGTCTTGGCGCGCATATTGGCGCATCCAAATCTGTCCGCCGTCCGGGGCTTCGGTCACAGTCACGATGGCTGCTGCCCCTGCATTTTGCGTATCGAGTGGAAGAGGCGCACCGACCAAACGTAAAGCGCCGTTCAGGAGCTTGCCCCATTTATTGACCCGGTTAAATTCAACATGTCCGCGATAGACAAGGGCGTCGCCAATCGCGACTTTGCGTCCAAATCGAGTCCGGACGGCGATGGGTAATTGGGCCCAATCCGCATTTGTAAATAGGCGCCGAAATCTTAAATCACCAATTGGTGTGTCCGGCTTTTGACCCGGCCGCATGTTCCACTCTGCCTCTTCAAATCTATAGGCGACCATTTTGTCGCTCCTTTATCTCACTCTGCTTTGCGCCCCAGGTTCAGAACCTTCACCACCGCGTCTCCCATGGAAACGAGGCGGGAGAGGGTGGTTGAAGGGAGTGACGACATTTTCGTGTACCAACGGTCCATCGTAGCCGTGAATTCATGCATGTCGCGCAGGCGTTTGATTTGCTCATCCGTCACCTGATGATCGCCCGCTGCTATGGCGAGGCAATCTGTGAGCGTGGCGAGCGCCGGATCGATCTCGCGGGCTTTGCGGGCCGCTGCGATATGACGAGCGACTTGCCAGACATCCGTTTCCGCGACGAAATGATCGCGACGATCGCCCGCGATCGGAAAGCGGCGGACAAGTTTCAGGGTCAGGAGTTCCTTTAAACTATTGCTGACATTACTACGCGCGACGCCCAGCTGGTCTTGAATGTCCTCGGCGTTGAGCGGGCGCGTCGTGAGATAGAGAAGCGCATGAATTTGCGCGACAGTCCGGTTCACCCCCCATGTGCCGCCCAAATCACCCCAATGCAGGACGAAGCGCTCGACGGCTTCCGGTAATTTCTCTGTATCGGTAATTTCTGTCATAACAGAAATATGTGTAATTATGCATTGAGAGTCAAGAGGTGATGGACGAATTTCGAAACCATTGTTTTTTCGCTGCTAAGCGACCGACTATGATTAAGCATGCATTCACCACGAGAGTGAGTTTCATTTTCAACTAATTTT
Organism: Hellea sp.; assembly: GCA_020628495.1. Lineage (GTDB taxonomy): Bacteria > Pseudomonadota > Alphaproteobacteria > Caulobacterales > Maricaulaceae > Litorimonas. The sequence goes on along the minus strand of JAHDFA010000046.1, from coordinate 15,225 downwards.
TCGACTACTTCGTCGTGAGTATGCGCCGAAATATGCGCAAGGGCGTTGGACTTCTCTTAACGGGGTGTCTGACGGCGCTAGGCTTGTCTGCAGTCGTGGACAGGTCATTCTTTCGTGCGGCCTCTATCGCTATTGTTTTTAGCGCTTCTGATTTTCAAGAAAATGGCGGCGTTGCGCCTGTCGTCTATGACTTCCATGTTTTGGATTGATCGATATCAGTTCAGGCGGCACCGGACCTCATCGCAGCGGATGGCCGATCAATTAATTACAATACGCAGAGATATAATCCCATACAAAACGGGGTGAGTTCCGGGTGGGAATATCAAATTAATGATCAGGGCCTTCGGGGGCGCTTTCAATTCATCGGCCCTGCACCAAACATTGGACGCAAATGACAGCTATACCGCCTTTGGTTTCAATAATTCCACAGATGTCGATCTTCTGGGCGGGGGCAATCGTGCGTCCCGGTTCTTTGTTGCATCCAATGTGATCTTTGATATTTTCTGACAGGCGTTAAACCTGACAGCGATAAGTGATTTCAGCACGATGGATTATAGCAATATTCGCTATCGCTATCGCTATCGCTATCGCTATCGCTATCGCTATC
>JAHDFA010000046.1:0-14518 GCA_020628495.1 Hellea sp. | reverse complement strand
TCGCTATCGCTATCGCTATCGCTATCGCTATCGCTATCGCTATCAGGTCTATGACGGCGGCGGTGTGAACCAATGAGGTCAAAGCGCCCAAGATCCTGCATCAAGCGGAAACGGAGTCGTTTACGGTCTAAATGGTACATTATTCACATTGGACGGTTAGGGTGGCTGCACCGGTCAAAGTTTTTCAGGGTGAACGCCGTACGGCCCGCATTGATGGTTCCTTCATGGACCATGCGGTCAGTTTCCAATCCCGATATAATTTGCGCGGCTCGACGATTAACGGAAATAATTACGATTTCTCGCAAGGTGTCGGCTCAATTTGTGCAGATGTGATCTATACAGTTTATACGCCTTAGCGCCATAATCTCTAAATCTGTGTTGTCTTGTCACACTAAAAAAAGGCCGCATCGCAATTTGGACCATGACATTCCAAAATTCCTCCCCTAATAAGTCTTACACGCCTCGCCAGACAAGGGAGAGGGCCATGAGTAAAAAGACCGCGCAACGCGCAAACGGTTTTGCGCCGTCTACTAAGTCTATTAGCGCCGCCAAGCGAGATGCAGCTTGGATGGAGCTAATAAAAACGAACAAAGATGCGCAAGCGCTCACTGACCTTTTCGAAGTTTACAGACCCAAACTGAAAGGCTGGCTGATGGCCCGCGGTGTTGGTAATGGAACAGCCGAAGACATTGTGCAGGATGTTATGATCAAGGTCTGGACTCGGGCCGTGCTTTTCGACGCGGAAAAAGCGAGTTTCGCGACATGGGTCTATCGTTTGACGCGCAATAAGTGGATTGACCACCAGCGTAAACATGGCCGTATGGATGTGCGGGACCCAGAACACATGAAGGTAATTGCCGATGATGAAGTCCCCTCAGCCGAAGAGGGTTTCATGACGCAGGAAAGTACCGTTATCTTACGTGAGCATATAGGACGCCTAACAGAAGCTCAACAAATGGCCATACGCATGGCATTTCTGGAGTTTAAAACGCACAAACAAATCAGCGCTGAAACAGGTCTTCCGCTCGGTACGGTAAAGACTCGTATACGGTCCGCAATAAATGCCCTGAAGGCGAGTATGTCTCGTCAGCAGGGCAAGCTTCTTTAATACAGGCGGCTAACCAAACGCATCGTAATGATGCGTCACGGCAATTGTAATCTGACGTACGAGATCTTTCGCGCGGTCCAGCGGCTTAATGACGTGATCCGCAATATGAGCAAAGCCGCCGGATTTGACGGGCGTGTCTGTTTTCTCAGACAATTCTTTCGTCCATTCCAAGGGCGCGGTTTTGGCCGGATATCTTTCTCGCAAATCACGCAAAATATCGTCTATTTGGAAGGTTTGCATACGCTGAAGCGCGGAGAGGCGTGAAGTGGCTTCATCAGAAATAACCGGCAACTCCGTCATGGTAATCATCATTTTCATGATGACGGCCAAGCGCAGCGCTTGCAGGATGATTAACGTATCATTCGGCGCGAAATCAGCTTTTTCATTGCATTGGCCAAAAACGCGGAGGCTGTCATATTGATCTAACCTCAAACGATTAGCCAAATCCATGATTTGCGATCGCCATGGCGACGTCTCGAGTGTTTCAGCTACAATCAAAGATTGGTTCGCTAAAAGCGGCTCCGCACCGGAGAGGGCGCGGCTGATCCAGAAACCGGGGTCAAACAGGCGGCCATATCCCGTCAGTATGGCAAGATTGGTGCGTCCCATTGATGTCATGACGAGATCAAAAATAGATTTGGCGCGGGCTGAGTTCTTATAAAGTGTTTCAAATTTCTCAGGATCGATGCGTCCCGCACGGCCTGTGCCGTAGACAATATTCGCCGGCGTTCCGAATTGCTGCAAAATTGCATTATGCGGTATGGCCCGTAATAAACGCGGATTGAACATGTCTGCGCCCGAACCGGATTTGGCACGTTTAACAGCTCGGCTGCCTGTTGGGATCAACATATTCTGGCCCAGACCGCCCAGCAATCCGACGTAGTTTGGATCGGAATAGAGTGCATCCTGTTCGGATCCTATTGTGCGGTAAACGTCCCAAGAAAAATCTTTTTCTGTGTAGAACGGGTCTTCCCCTGCATTGCTGCGGTTCGACATGCGTCCGCCAATGAGGGAGAAAATCGTCGCGGCAGCAAGTTGTTCTGTCTGGAACCAAAGATAGCCGTCGCCGCCCTGAAAACTGGTTTCGTGACACAGGTGAATACCGCGGCGCTCAAATTGTAAAATGGCCCAAGGGCTCATGGCGTAGTCGAGGCGTTCTTTAATCGTGCCGGGATGGCCGCCGCGCCCTAGACCTTCGCCGTGGGTATTAAAGACGAGCGCGGTGACATTTTTAACGCCATGATTTTCCATCTCCCGCGCAAAATGCGATTGCAGGCGTTCAATGGCTAGCGTCGCCGGGATCTGCCCCATAAACCGACCTGCATCGGAAAAGCCTGTTTGGATAGCAAAGATGCCGCGTTGTTCGACATAGTCACGGTAGACAGGGTTTTCGAGCATCTTGCTGATAATCCGCCCGCCATTATTCAGTGCATCCGCAGTCTCAAATAACGGAGAGATATCCAGCATATCTGACACGCCGTAACGCCGCGCCAGATAAAGAACGGAGAGCGGAACGAGCGCGTCTTCAGTTTCCGCAATTAACAGTCGAATGGGCACGGATGCATCAATATATTTTTGAATTTGGGCAATCAGAATCATCTTCTCATGGGCAGTGGATTTTTCCAGCGCAAGAGATGCAAAATTGACAGGCTGAGGCTTTACGGATTTTGTCAATTCAGTTGCACGGTTCAAGACGGTGCGGGTGTCTGAACCGGATTCGGAAATCCCGAAAATACCTTTGACGCCGGACATAACGTGGCGCGCATTTAAACGGAAATGAATCCGTGCCGTGCCGAGGCCAAAGGCTTTCATCTGCGCACGCAGACAGATCAATTCACGTTGTATTTTGGTATTGGGGGCACCGGAAATGGCGGTTTCAATATCGGGTAGAAGCGAGGTGAGTTCTGTGAAACGGCGTGGGGATTGCCGCGTCAAATTATTCGCGGCTGCGACCAGATTATCCGGATTGTCTAAATCTTTTTCGAAAAGGGCCAAGTCTCGTTCAGCCGAAGCCAGCCCGTCATTTATGCGATCAGAGAGATTGTCAATTGCCCTTTCGGCTTCAGATTTGAACCCGCCTGCGCCCGCTATCCGTGCAGCTTCTTTGGCGTAGCGAGAAAGCTGGTCACGTTTTTCTGACAGGCGGAGTCTGAGCGCATCACCCCAAGAAATATCCGTCCGCCCGTCAATATCATATCCAACCCAGCTATAAGCGTCCGCCAGATGCGGTGTCAGAGAGGTCCAGACTTTCGGGAAGTGCTTTGCCGCAACATCCAAGATAACGGCATTTAATTTATTTAACGCGTCTTGAATGCGGCTCAATGTTGCCTGCGTATCCTCATGCTCTTCAATTAGGGTCGGTGCGCGCTTTGGCAGATAGGGGTGCGTTTTTAATGTCTCTGTCAACTCCCGCATCTCATCAGCGCGTGCGGATGCCATCGCTCCTAGCGTATTTCGTATGTCGCGGGAGAGTGAGAAGGTCGGATGGGCGGTAAGTACAATGCCTTGGCCAGGCGTTTCTGCCCAGCGTTTAAAGGCCTCAAAGCCGCGCGCCGCTTGCGTTTCTGCAATTTGAACAATATCGTTACGTAAGGCTTCAAAACGGTCAATGCCTGCACGTGCGCGAAGTCGATTGGCACGATCCATCGCGCCGCGATCTGATAATGTTTTAACGAGCGCTTCGATATCGCGAAAAGCAACGCTACGTTCTTCGACGGCTTTCGAAATATCATAGGCAAGCAACTTTACCGGATTAGCCTGAGGGTCGGATGTGACCGCTTGCTTGTGCTCCGCCAAAAGCGTTTCGAGCTTATCATGCAGCTCTTGCGTGGACATGCGTTTGATTGGCTTCGCCTCCTAGAGAAATTTTGCCATCTCCGCAGCCGTATCCAGCATGCGGTTGGAAAAGCCCCATTCATTATCGTACCAAGACAAAACACGCACCATTTTCTTGCCCATTACAACGGTTTCGCCCAAGACGACGGAAGAGGAATGCGGGTCGTGATTAAAGTCGATGGATACTGTTTTATCTTCGACAATTTGCAGCACACCCTTTAGCGAACCATCAGCTGCCGTCCGAAAGGCAGCGTTGATTGTTTCGACATCTGCGGATTTTTCGGAGTTGATTACAAGGTCAACAACAGAGACATTCGGTGTTGGCACGCGAATAGCTTTGCCGTCCAATTTTCCGTCCAGTTCCGGCATGACAAGGCCAATCGCCTTGGCAGCCCCTGTGGACGTCGGGATCATGGAGAGGGCAGCCGCGCGGCCCCGGTTAAAGTCCTTGCGGTGAACAGCGTCCAAAGTCGGTTGATCACCCGTATAGGCGTGGACCGTTGTCATGAACCCGGTTTCAATGCCCACCGTTTCATGAAGGACTTTCGCAACAGGCGCCAAGGCGTTTGTTGTGCATGATCCGTTGGATACGACAATATCATCAGCCGTTAGTTCATCATGATTGACGCCGTACACAATGGTCTTGTCGGCATTTGCGCCCGGAGCCGAAATCAGCACGCGCTTTGCCCCGGCGGCTAAATGTTTTGCAGCTGCATCACGGGCTGTGAAGATACCCGTACATTCCAAGACGATATCAACTTTATTATCGGTCCAATTTTGGTCTTCGAGATTACGGATAGAGGTGACTTCAATATCCGCCCCGCCAAGGTTCAGGCTATTTTCCGTGAATGAGATTTTACCCGGATAGCGACCATGAACGGAGTCATATTTCAAAAGATGTGCAAGGTTCTCAGTGGAGGATAAATCATTTATTGCGACGATTTCGAGATCATCTCGGCCTTGTTCAATCAAGGCCCGTAAGACGTTCCGGCCAATGCGTCCAAATCCATTAATGGCGAGTCGTGTGGTCATGTCTATCGCATCCTGTTTTTTCAAATCTTCGAGCAAGATAAATTTGACAGCGCTGTCGGGCAAGCCTCAGCGTCAGTCTTAGCGGTCCAATAGAGCGCGTTATAAGAGTTTTCCAGCAAAAAAGATATGCAGGCGAACAATTCTTCCAAAAACTATTTTGTATACGAAAAACTATTCTATTTTGCCCTATCTTTGGGCGTTCTTGCGTATGCAGATTATGGTCAATTTGCTGGACAGGACTGTGCCGTCTGCGGTGCGTGCAAAAGCTGTGAAACGCTTACCTTCTCTGGATAAGGTCGCAATACTCTCGCATGTCCGGGCCCTATCCCCGGGATTGCCAGCAACTGATGCGCAAATTTCCGAAATTCGAGGTGGTTTGAATCAGGCCAGGCAGCGTCTGGAAACGCTCAACCCATCAAAATATGGATCTTCCAGAAATCATCTTGATGGCGCGGTCACACGTCTCTCGCCCTATATCCGTCACGGTGTGATCCAGCTGACAGAGGTGCGGGATCAGGCTTTGAATATTGCCCGTGGAAAAGATTCAGAGAAATTCATCCAGCAATTGGCATGGCGTGAATATTGGCAGCGGCTATATAAAGAATTTCCGGATTGGATTTGGCAGGATGTCGAGGATTACAAGACAGGCTTCTCTCCCTCTGACTATGTTGATGATCTACCAGAAGACATTGCATCCGGCCGGACAGGCATTGCCTGTATAGACGGTTTTATAGCAGAGCTTCTTTCGACCGGATATATTCACAATCACGCGCGGCTATATGTTGCGGGTTATGTTTGTCATTGGCGCCGCGTAAAGTGGCAGGCCGGCGCCAAATGGTTTCTATCGCATCTGCTTGACGGCGACCCGGCCTCAAACAACCTCTCCTGGCAATGGGTTGCCAGCACATTTTCGCATAAACCCTATTATTTCAATCTGGAAAATGTCGAGAAATTTTCGGGAGAAAATGTTGATACGAGTATAGCCAACAATATGCCTCTTGTCGGAACATATGAAGCGCTATATGAGCGCCTCTTCCCAAATCTTGGACCAAAACCATGAGCGTGATTTGGGTGCATGAAGACGCGATGAGCTTGGATCATCCGGCCGTAAAAGTCGCGGGCCCAAATGCCCGGCCCGTTTTTATTTGGGATACGGAGGAACATGACCGACGCGCTTATTCTGCCAAGCGTCGCGTTTTCATTTATGAGTGCGCGCATGATCTGGATATCCCAATCTATACAGGCGATCCCTATGAGGTTTTGACGGAGCTGGCGAATGGTAAAACGATATATGCCGCTGCGTCGCCTGACCCTTATATCAATGAAATCATCTCTGATTTACGCGATACGCAGGATGTTGTGACTGTTGAATCACCTGATCTTGCGCAGATTCCTGCAAATACGGATACGGGACGATTTTTCCGCTTTTGGAATCGTGCCAAAAAATCGGCGCTTACGCATTCAGCTGACGTTTTAAGAGAAGATAGATAGCCTTATGAAAATCGCGATTTTGGGCTGCGGTGTGGCCGGATTATCCGCTGCACTTGAATTGCGCAGGAATGGGGTGGAAGTCACATTATTTGACAAATCCCGCGGCGTCGGTGGACGCATGTCCACCCGCTATGCAGGGGCATGGGAATTTGATCACGGCGCTCAATATTTCACGGTCCAAGACCCGGATTTCCGAGCCGAAATAGAGGCCGCCATAGACGCCGGAATTGTGTCGCGGTGGAATGCCAAAGCGCTTTATCTCAAAACCGGGAGCCTAACCGCGGATACCGGCAGGGACCGCTATGTCGGCCAGCCCCGCATGAACAGCCTGCCGAAATATTGGGCCGAAGGTCTGGATGTGCATTTGGGACGCCGCGTTACGTGCGCCCGAAGAACGGATAGCTGGTCGCTGAAATTTGAAAACGGCCCCGCAGTGAGCGGCTTTGACGGCGTGATTTCGACGCTTCCGCCTGCGCAAGCCGAAGTCATCCTACCAACTGGATTTTCGAAATTAGCGGCTGTGACTTCAGCGCAAATGCATGTTTGCTTCTGCCTGATGGTTGGGCTTTCCGCACCGATTAATCCGGGCTGGGACACGCTGCGTGTGAAGGATTTGCCTATTGATTGGATAGCGATCAATAATGCAAAACCCGGTCGATCTCAGGATGTCGGAACCATCTTGGTGCATTCAGAATCCGGGTGGTCCGACCAACATGTCGATGCGGACCGGGACTGGGTGCAGGATGTCATGTTAAAATCCGCCTCAGCCCTTTTAGGTCTGCCTTTGCAAAATGCGCCGCATATAGCGCTTCACCGCTGGCTCTATGCTTCGAACAAGACATCACCGGAAACACCATGCCTCAAGGGGGACGGCTTCGTCGTTGCAGGTGATTGGTGTTTGGGTGGGCGCGTTCAGGGCGCTTGGCTGTCCGGACGGGCCGCGGCGCGAACCTTTCTTTAGGCTGCACTCTTACCAATAAACGCTCTGGACGATGTCGAAGCGGCTACCTATATGCGCGCCTATGACCAAATCTGAACTCTACGTGCAAACCGCGAAAGAAATTGCGGCCGTCCTTGATGGTGAGACCAATAATGTTGCACGCATGGCAACTGTAAGCTGTCTTTTATCAGAAGCTTTTGAAAGCTATTTTTGGACCGGATTTTACGTGGTTGATCCCGAGAAACCGCAAGAACTCGTTATTGGTCCGTATCAAGGAACGCTTGGATGTTTGCGCATACCTTTTGGGCGCGGTGTTTGCGGAGCCGCCGCTAAAACGGGCGAGGTTCAAATCGTCGAGGATGTCCACGCTTTTCCGGGTCATATCGCCTGTGACGTGCGCAGTCAGAGCGAAATTGTCGTTCCGGTTTACGGACCCGATGGGGCGCTCTTTGCGGTATTTGACGTCGACTCGACTGAGGTCGGGAGCTTTGACGAGGTTGATGCGGCAGGGCTTGCCCCGATATTGAAAGATCTGATTGTCTAAACCAGATCGTCGATTTTATTGAGCTTTCCACCAAGCGGTTGGGCTTTGCGTCCCGTTTTCAGCCGCCGCTCAATCGTCCTGAATACGGTATCTACATCCGCATCGGATTCGATATCCGCGTGCAGGCTTTCGGGTGCAAATCCGGCCTTAATAATATCATCCAACACTTCGACGAGTTTATTCCAGAAACCGGTATCGGACAGAAAGATGACCGGTTTGTCGTGCAGGTTGAGACGCTGCCAACTCATGACTTCGATCACTTCTTCCAAAGTCCCGACCCCGCCGGGAAGGACGACAAAGGCATCTGCCAGATTAAACATGCGGATTTTTCGCGCATGCATATCGTCGACAAATTCATGCTCAATCCCGGGAATTGTTCGTTCAATCGCGTTCAAGAAATGCGGAATAATGCCGATGACTTTTGCCCCGCCGTCACGCGCTGCACGTGCTGTCGCTCCCATTAATCCCAGCCCCCCGCCGCCATAGACTAAACCATGACCACGTTCGGCAATTTGCTCACCCAAATGGGTGGCAAGCTTCAAATGTGCGGGATTGTTTCCCGGAGAGGATCCGCAAAAGACACAAATATTGAGTGATTTGGCGTCTGTCATTGTGTTCCGTTTCATTTAATACTGAGGAAAGTCCCCGACCGGGACTTGCCTTAGGAGATGTCATCCGCTTTGAAAACCTTGTCTGATAAATCGGCCTCTAAATTTTCTTCGGGGCGTTACATCCTGATTGTAGGCGCCGCGCTGATATTGGCCATTGGCTTGTATACACTGCTGCATGTGTCGGATTCGATTGAAAACGGCGGCACGCAGCCGCTGGCAGTATCCGACACGACAAACGGAACTATGACAGGAACGCAGCCCGCCAGTTTTCAACAAATCAGCGAATTTCGAGAGGGCGAGGCTCTAAAGTTACGACTGGCCGGAAAGGCCGAACCGGGCGCGGTCGTTGTGATTACCAATCGGGGGGAGCGAATCCGGCAAGTGGCTGTGAATGAGCTGGGACAGTGGGGGCTGACGCTGGATGTGGAAGACGCCCCCATGGCGTTGGAAGCACAGCTTTATGTGGGCGAAGATATGGCCGGCGTCAGGTCAGAGGAAACGGTCTTTAGGCTAGCCATTCCGGCGACTGAAGCAGAAAAGAATTCCGAAAAGGATGCGGCAGAAGACGCGCCGCCCGCTCCAATTTACAAAACATCCGCTCTTATAATGGTGACCGCGCCGGGCAGTCCGTCGCGTATTATTCAATCTCCATTTGGCGGCGCTCCAAGCTCGGGGCCCTTGACACTAACGGTGATTGATTATGACTATTCGGGGGGCATCATCATTACCGGGACATCGTCTATTCCGGGCCGCGTGCGTTTTTATGCACAGAATGCAGTTGTCGGAGAAACGGGTATAGGTGTTGGCGGGCGTTGGAATTTCATCGCGGGCAGGATGTTGCCGCGCGCAAATATCAACATAACGGCAGAGCTTATTCCCGCCCCGGGCGCGCCAAATGTGCCGGACGGGCCGATATCCATTACTGTGCCGTTTAATTTTCTGTCGCCCCTTCAAGAGCAGGATACGGATGGCAGCGGCGCATTATCCGTGAATATCGATTCGCAACAATGGCAGGTTCGCCGCACTTTGATTGGCGGCGGCGGTCAATCGACTGTGATTTTCGCACCACAAGCTGAAACGCAAATACCGGCCGGAGGCTAAAACATACTTATTCTGCCGGCGCAGACGCGGTTTCCGGGCGTGCATCGGGCGTTTTTGACTCCGTTTTTGTTTTCTGCATCAAACGCCTGATCCGGCCCCGCATTACGCTCGGCATGGCCAGCATAACGGGCGTAACAATCAAGGTGAGGATGGTCGCAAATCCCAATCCGCAGGCCACAACATAAGATATGGGGGCCCAGATTTCAGAGGTGCTTGACCCTTTCGTTGAAAACTCACCTGTGAAAATATTGGCCTGCCACCCCAAAATGAGCGGCATTAAGCCGACAACGGTCGTCAGCGTCGTCAGAAAGACGGGACGCAGGCGCTGTGCGGCGGTCCTGACGGCGGCGTCAACGGCATCAAACCCATGTTCACGCAGTCTCTGATAGGCGTCAATCAGGACAATATTATTATTCACAACAATCCCGGCCAGCGCGATAACCCCTGTCAGAGTCAAAATCATGGAGACATAAGAATAAAAAACCAGTCCCAAGAGAACGCCAAACACGCTCATTACGACCGCCAGAATGGTCAGGAAGACGTGGTAAAAGCTGTTAAATTGCAGGAGCAATATGACGCTCATCATGAATAGAATGGACAGGCCTGCGACTTTGAAAAAGGCGAGTGCTTCGGCATTTTCTTCCTGCTGACCCAAAAATTTCGTTTGTACTGAAGGTGGAAAATTCGCTTCCGCGCTCAGCCACTCGGCCAGTTCTTCCACTTGGATATTCGTGGCATAATCTTTCGCGGTATTGGCCTGTACCACATAATAAGGCCGTAAATCGCGGCGCTCTATTTTGTCTTGGCGAGGCTTCGCAATGCGGGTGGTCACAGCCGAGAGCGGCAGCGAACCCTGCGGCGTTTGTATGCGCAGGCGGTCCAATTCTGCAGAGGTCCGGGCAGAGGCCGGGTAGCGAATGCGAATATCGACTTCTTCATCCGCATCCAGCGGGCGATAGCGTCCGACCAAAGCACCTTCTGTTGCAAATTGCAGCGCGGCCCCGATACGCCCAACATCCAAACCCAGCCGTCCGGCTTCGGCTCTGTCGACAACAAATTCCCACTCCACGCCGGGCAGGGGCGTCGTATCTTCAATATCGACGATCCCTTCCATCGCGGCCAGCTTTGCCCTGACTTTGGCCGTGGCGGAGCGCAGGTCTTCCGGTACATCACTGCTGATTTGAATACCGATATCCTTGCCGATGGGCGGTCCTTGATCGACGGCGGTGACCTCAGTGATGACGCCCGGAATGCCTTGAACGGCTTCCGTCAAATCGTCCATGATGTCCTGTGTGCCCCGGCGTTCGGCAAAGGGTAAAAGCTGAGTGTAAAGCCTCACAACAGTATCTGACGGTACATTACCCGGTCCGCTCAAAGCATTTCCGCCGCCTGCACCTGCGCCTGATACTGTATAAACGGATTCAATCCCGTTGATGTTTTCAATGCGGGTTTCCAAATCCTCTGCGATTGTCAGATACTGCTCAGCCGTCGTATTCCCGCGCGATCGGGCCAGCACATAAAGCTGTTCAGAGGGCGATTGGGTAAAAAATTCCACGGGTTTTGGCGGCGGCCCGGCCATGGAAGCGCCGAACAGGAAGACAATCCCAAAGGCGAGCAACACCATGCCTGCCATCACCAAAAGCGGGAATTTTATAATGTATTGGATAAGACGAACATAAGCGCCGATAAATCCGGTGATTTCCGACGGGTCACCGTCACCTGCGGATAGGCGGGCCACATTTTCACTGGTTGTTTTCTTTGGGCTAAAGCCGATTTTTGCGCCAATTGTCGGCAGGAAGATAATCGCCATAAGGGTTGAAGCCGACAAGACGTAGATCATTGTTCGCGGAAAATAGCTCATGAATTTCCCGGTCGTCGATTCCCAGAATAATAACGGCAGGAACGCGGCCAAGGTCGTCGCGGTGGAACTCATGATCGGCCAGAACATGCGCTCGCCCGCCATTTTAAAGGCTTCCAGCCGTTTGACGCCTTCTTCCATTTTTCGGTCCGCAAATTCGACGATAACAATAGCACTATCGACCAAGACGCCGACAGAAAGGATGAGGCCAAACAGGATCATCATATTGATGGTCTCGCCCGCAATTAGAAACCCGAAAAAAGCGATTAGAAAACTGGCCGGAATGGCCCAGCCCACAAAAATGGCCGATCGCCAGCCCAGCGCGGCGATACAGACAATGAAGACCAAAACAACGGCATTGACGATAGAGGCGGACAGTTCCGACATCATATCCTTGATATAGACTGAGCGGGATTGGCTGTAGGTGACATTAATCGTGGAGGGCCAATTCGGATCCGCGCTTCCCGCATCGACCAAGGCTTGAACCTGCTCGCTGGCTTCAAGAATATTGACGCCTTGGCGTTTACTGATTTCCAGACTGACGCTTTGGCGTCCATTGAAACGGGCGAGGGTTGTCTGGTCCTTATACCCGCGGCGCACCTCTGCGATATCGCCCAAACGTACAATGGCCCCGTCGTCGCCGCGCCGCACGACGAGGTTGGCCATATCCGAAGGCCGTTCAATTAAACCCGGTAATTTGATATTAAACTTGCCGGATTCCGTCTCCAGCGCGCCCGCAGGAACGAGGGCATTATTCTGTGAGACAGCCGCGGCAATTTCCTGAAATGTGATGCCGAGGCTTTCCGTGCGGGCCGGGTCGATAATTGCTTCCAAAACATCGGTGCGTTCCCCGCTGATTTTGGCTTCAAGTATGAGCGGGTTGGATTCTATTTTTCGCTGCAAATCCTTGGCGCGGCGCTGTAATTCCCGCTCGGGCGCATCGCCCCATAGGTTGACGGTCAGAATGGGAAGGGCGGAAAAGCTGACTTCTTCGATGACGGGTTGGCGGGCTTCCTGCGGAAACTCCGCGCGGGCGCGGTCCACTTTTTCCAGCACATCCGCCAAGACGCGGTCCTTATCCACATCGATGTCAAATTCCAGCAAGACATAGGCGACATTGGTCGAGGCGATACCTTCAATCTCTTTCAAGCCTTCAATGGATTTCAGTTCCGTCTCCATCGGACGGACAAGCAGGCGTTCGGCATCTTCGGGTGAAACGCCGGGCAGGACGACTTGGATGTTGATAAACGGCACGGGGACGTCCGGTTCGGCGTCCATGGGCAGCCGGCTCAGCGCCAAAAGGCCGCCAATGACGCAGAACAGCATGATGCCGATTGTCATCCGCCAATTGCGGATAGAGAAGGCCACTATGCCCGGCAGGCCGGATGCCGCGGGCGACATATTCTTAGTCGACATCAGGGCTTTCCGCCGGATTTATCTGCGGATTGCACTGTGCCGGAATTATAGGCGCCATAATTCTCTACGGCATCAACATTCATGCCGACATCGACAAAATCCTGGCCTTCTGTAATGACGCGGGTGTTTTCGGGCAGGCCCGTCACCCAAATCCCGTTGGCGTCTTCATCAATCGTTTTGACCTGCGCAAAGCGAACGACGTCAGAATCATCAACATAACGAATGCCAATATTGCCCGTGTCATTCAGGGCCAGCACATTAGCGGGGACTTGCTGTGCTAATGTCTCGCCGGATTGCAAACGTACGGTCGCCGTGACTCCGGCTTTCAGTGCATAGTCAGGATTGGGTAGTTGAATTTCCGTGCGGAAGGTCCGCGTCGCGGGATCGGCTTTGGCCTCGATAAAGGCGACTTTGCCTTCGACGGTCTCACCAGTGGCCAGTGTCACCGTTGCGGAGTTGCCCGCTGCGATGCGTCCGATTTGCAATTCTGTCAGTTGCACATCTACCTTCAACGGCGACAAATCGACCAGCAAACCGCACGGCATGCCGGGTGAGAGGTAGTCGCCGATTTGTGCGTCCTGCCGTTCCCATATTCCGGAGAACGGGGCGCGGATATTGATATTGTCGGCCTCAATCTCGGCCTGTTTCAATGCCGCGCGTGCGCCGTCCAATTGTGCTTCAAAGGCTGTAACGCGGGTCTGCGATTGAAAGCCTTTTTCAGCCAAGGTCCGCGCCGCGTTCAAATCCGTCTCCACCGCGCGGAGGTTTGCTTTGGCTTGGTCAACTTGGGCTTGGCGGGCGTTCAGGTCTTGACGGCAGACGGTCTGTCCCTTTGTGACCCGCGCGCCCTCTGTTACGAAAATTTGCGAAACACTGCCGACTGTTTCAGCTTTTAAAGTGACTTCGCGGTTCGCGCGGGATTGTCCGTAAAGCTCCATCACATCGGGATGCAGGCTGGCCCGGATGCGGCGGACTTGCACGGCGGGCCTGTCCTGCGCCGCGGCGGCTTTCACTGTTGCAGGGGTCGAGATGGGCAGAGGCGCATCCTCACCCGCATTATTAAACGCAAACCAAGCGGTACCGATAATCAAGAGCGAACCGGCAATAAGATAGGACGTGTTGAGTTTCATGGTCTGACTACGTTTTGCGGACGGAAATAGGGGTTAGAAGGTCGCCGTTATGTCTATGACGGCATCCATGCGCCTTTTTTGGGGTTAGTTGCAACTGACAAAGCCGCAAGTCTGTCCGTCATGAATGTATATCTGATCAACAAACGAAATTTTTGCCCCCGCTTTGAGGCGAAACAAGGCTTGCCATGTGAGGCGTCATAATTAGGGTGTCATGCTTATGTCGATGGCTGATGGGGATTTATCTTGAGCGATATATTAGACCAGTTGCAGGAACGCAGGGCCGAGGCCCGATTGGGCGGAGGTCAACGCCGTATTGACAGTCAGCATGCCAAGGGCAAATTGACCGCGCGCGAGAGACTCGAACTCCTCCTCGATCCGGGCAGTTTCGAAGAATTCGATATGTTCGTCACCCATCGCTCTACCGATTTCGGGATGGAGAAGAATAAGATGGC
>JAHDFA010000045.1:1319-18155 GCA_020628495.1 Hellea sp. | reverse complement strand
GCGAAGCCGCCCTTCTCGCCGCCGTCCTGCCCAGCCCGAATAAATGGCGCGTCGATCCACCCGGTCCCTATGTCAGCGGGCGGGCGGGGACACTCATGCAGCGCGGTGAGGTGATCCGCACCAGCGGGTATGACAGCTGTCTAAAACTAGAGAACCGCTAAAATCGCATCGGCCAAGCGCGGGATGTTCTCATTATTTGCCCCCGCAATATTAATACGTCCGCTATCCGTCATATAAATGGAATAGTCCGACCGCAGCTTGCGCGCTTGGTCAACAGAGAGCGGCAGCGTCGAGAACATACCGTTCTGATTTTTTACGGCTGCGGCTATAACCGCGCCGCCTTGCACATCCAGCGCTTCTGACAATTGACGGCGCAGATCGCGCATACGCTCTCGCATTTCGGTCAATTCTTCTACCCACATGGCACGCAATTCCGCATCGCCGAGAATATCCGCGACAAGTTTTGCCCCGTGATCCGGCGGCATGGATATGATTTTACGCTGTGTTGCGCCGAGTTGTGAGCGGGCAATTGCGGCTGTTGTATCATCCTTACAGACAATGGCGATTAATCCGACACGTTCTTTATAAAGCGCAAAATTTTTGGAACATGACGCCGCGATGATGGTTTCGGGACAAACCTCAACAACTTTGCGCAGACCGTAGGAATCTTCCGCCATGCCGCGGCCCAAACCAAAATAAGCGAGATCAACATAGGGCGTGAGCTCTTGCGCGGCGAGGAAATCTGCCAAGCGGTCCCATTGCGCCGGATCTAAATCTGCTCCTGATGGATTATGACAGCAGCCATGCAGCAGCACAACATCGCCCGGTTTGGCTTTGCGTTCCAAATGAGACAGCATGTCATCAAAATCGACACCTAACGTCTCGCGGTTATAATAAGGATATTTCTCCATTTTCAGCCCGGCGGCGCTGATGAGCGGAATATGATTTGCCCATGTCGGGGTAGACACCCACACAGTCGCATCTGGCGCCGCGGATTTGATGATCTCTGCCCCCAAACGCAGCGCACCGGATCCGCCCGCCGCTTGCGAACTGGCGATACGGTTCATGAGCGCATCGTCAATTTTTCCGGCTTCGCCGCCGAGAATGAGATGCAACATGGAATGGCGAAAATCATCATTCCCGCGAATACCAACATAGGATTTCGTGGTCTCTGTTTCCCAAAGCTGTTTTTCAGCTTTTTTGACGGCGCGTAAGATAGAGGTTTCGCCGGACGCGTCTTTGTAAACGCCAACGCCCAGATCAATTTTATCAGGATTCGTATCAGCTTTACATTGCTGCATGAGAGCGATGATGGCGTCAGGCGCGCGCGGGACGAGATATTCAAACATGGTGAAAGGGTGTTCCGTTTTTACTTTGCGCGCCTCCATAGAGGCTTTTCCTGCCATCGGCTAGCACTCAGACAGTATCTCACGAAATTTTTCGTTGCCTTATGCGTGGCGGCACGGAACAAGGCGCAAAGACAAATTTACCGCCCAAAACAGGGCAAAGGGGATAGAATGGAAACCTTCAACGGATTGATGGAAGCACTGAACGGTTTCGTTTGGGGCCCACCTATGATGTTACTCCTACTTGGGGTCGGGGCATTCTTAACCGTCGGACTGCGGTTCATCTCCCTCACGAAGATCGGATATGGCTTCCGTCAGCTATTTAAAAAGCGCACAGGTGAAGCCGAAGAAGGTGATGTGTCACCCTTCGCCGCTCTGATGACAGCCCTCTCCTCTACGGTCGGCACAGGCAATATTGCGGGTGTCGCTGCCGCTATTGCAATCGGCGGCCCCGGAGCCGTCTTCTGGATGTGGGTCACGGCCATTTTAGGCACGGCCACAAAATTTGCCGAAGGCGTATTAGCCGTGCGTTACCGCGAAGTCGATGCAAATGGGAACCGCGTCGGCGGCCCGATGTATTATATCAAAAATGGTCTAGGCCCGAAATTTATGTGGCTGGCCATGGCCTTTGCTCTATTCGGTATCATCGGCTCTCTTTCGACCGGCAATGCGGTCCAAGCCAACTCCATCGGTGACGCATTGGGCAGCGCCTATAATTTTGACCCCCGCATTGTAGCCTTCATTCTGGCAGCCCTAGTTGCAGGCGTCATCTTTGGCGGCATTAAGCGGATTGGCGCAGTCGCGTCAAAGCTCGTGCCCTTCATGGCCGTTCTTTATATTGTGGCGGCGCTTGTCGTGATTGCGGCCAATGTGACGGCCGTTCCAGCGGCATTCGGTATGATTTTCAAAGGGGCCTTTGGTCTGCAAGGTGCAGGCACCGGCATCACGATTGGTTTGATGATGCTGGCCATGCAAAAAGGTGTCGCACGCGGCTTGTTCTCTAATGAAGCGGGCCAAGGATCCGCACCAATCGCTCACGCGGCAGCGCAAAATAATGACCCAGTCAACCAAGGCATGATTGCCATGCTGGGCACAATTATTGATACATTGATTATCTGTACAATCACGGCATTGGTCATTCTGACGTCCGGTGTCATGGGCGCAGACTGTCTGGCCAGCCCTGCCATTCTGGAATTATTAGAATCCGGAACGACGCCTGCGGGTTGTGAAATCGGTGTGCCGCTAACAGCATCTGCTTTTGAAGCCACACTGACGGGCTTTGGCGAGCATATCGTGACCTTCTGTCTATGTATCTTCGCTTTCACCACGATCATCGGATGGTCTTATTATGGCGAACGCTGCACAGCCTTTATTTTCAAAGAACGTTCTATCCCGATCTTCCGTGGATTTTGGGTCTTGGCGGTTTTTGCCTCGACGTTCGCGCTGTCCTTCGAGTCTGACGGAGACAATATCGTTGTCGCGACATTCTGGTTGATTGCCGATAGTTTGACAGGCCTCATGGCTGCACCAAACTTGATTGGCCTTATCCTGCTCTCGCCTGTCGTCTTCAAATTGGCGAAGGAGTATTTTGACAAGGATAAGATCGCGAATGACGGGCTGATTGATCAAGACGACATTAAATAGGTCGCCGTCCCATGACTGAAGAAACACTCCCTCCGGAAGCCAAGCTGGAGGGACAAAAAAAGCTCCCATTCTGGATCGATTTCGGTCCATTGCTGCTGTTCTTTGCCAGCTTCATGTATTGGAAGCGGGATAATCCTGAAGATGCAATGATTTGGGCGGCAGGCGTTCTCGCGGTCGCAGCGGCTATCGCACTCATTTACGCGTGGATAAGATATAAGCATACGTCGCCCATTCTGATTTTTTCAACGATTGTGATTGGGGCGTTTGCGCTGGCGGCTTTTCTATTCGACGATAAACGCTTCATCTATATGAAGCCGACCGTGATGAATGCCATTTTTGGACTGGCTGTTTTTGGCGGAATTATTTTCAGAAAAAATGTTATCAAATTGCTGATGGGAAGCGCTTTCGACCTTCCTGATGACAAGTGGAATGTGTTTGCGATTCGCTGGGGACTATTCTTTTTCGCTATGGCGGTATTGAATGAAATCATATGGCGGAATTTCTCAGAAACTTTTTGGGCGAGTTTTAAAGTCTTTGGCTTTCTTCCCCTGACAATCCTGTTCACAGCCACACAGATTCCGTTTCTCACAAAATACGGCAAAATCCGGGAATAGCCACTAAGAGTTCGCTAACCATAAAGACGGGCAAACCTCGCCTGACTTACTTTGCGCTGTTGAAAACCATCTCCAATCCTGTCATGAGCCGGATTGTCGCAGGGCGATGCGATGACTGTGGGCTGATAAAATGAAATCGATTTTACCGAAGAGCGGCTATGCCGCCGTTGACGCTGTGCGGGAAGCCGTAGAGGGGGATTCCGATTGGGATATCGCCGAAAGCGAAGAAAAGCTTCATTTTTACATTTTACGAGCCGCACAGAATGTCGCCAGATTTGAACCATTTACCGATGATGAAACGGCGCTAAACGCTTATTTAGTCGAACGCATGGCAGGCAAACGTCTCTGTGACTATGCTTGGCGTATGTTTTCTCAACGGCTGAACCATTAAGGCGACATTCCCGATTGCATGGACCGACGCAGTGATGAAGCGTTGAATATAAGGCTGTGCTTTGCCATAAGGCCCACAAATATAGACCCCTAATTCGAGGACCCCATTCGACATGGCATCATTGGACAGCTTTAACTGCGAACGCGAGATGAAAGTCCGCGGCGGAACTTACACCTATTACGACCTGAAAGAGGCAGAAAAGAACGGCCTTTCAGGCGTATCCAAATTGCCCCGCTCATTAAAAGTCTTGCTGGAAAACCTGCTGCGCCACGAAGACGGCAATACGGTCAAAAAAGAAGATATTCAGGCCATTGCTAATTGGCTGGGCCCGAAAACCTCAACCCATGAAATTGCCTATCGCCCGGCCCGCGTTTTGATGCAGGACTTCACCGGCGTTCCAGCCGTTGTTGATCTCGCCTCCATGCGGGACGCCATCGTTAAGCTTGGCGGATCACCTGAAGCGATCAACCCGCTCAACCCCGTCCATTTGGTCATCGATCATTCCGTCATGGTTGATTATTTCGGCACAGCGGATTCTGAGAAGAAAAATGTAAAGCGCGAATATGAACGCAATGGCGAACGTTATGACTTCCTGAAATGGGGTCAAACGGCCTTTGATAATTTTGCGGTGGTGCCTCCGGGAACCGGAATTTGTCACCAAGTCAACCTAGAGCATTTGGCGCAAACGGTTTGGACTAAAACCGTTGACGGCAAAACATATGCCTTCCCTGATACTCTTGTCGGGACAGATTCACACACAACCATGATCAACGGTATTTCCGTTCTGGGTTGGGGCGTTGGCGGTATTGAAGCCGAAGCCGCCATGCTGGGTCAGCCCATTTCCATGTTGATCCCGGAAGTTGTCGGATTTGAGCTGACGGGACAACTGCCCGAAGGTTCAACCGCGACGGACCTCGTCTTGCGCGTTGTTGAGATGCTGCGTCAAAAAGGTGTTGTTGGGAAATTCGTCGAATTTTATGGCGCAGGTTTGGATCATCTTTCACTCGAAGATCAGGCGACACTGGCCAATATGGCACCGGAATATGGCGCGACATGCGGCTTCTTCCCGGTCGATGCGGACACACTGCGCTATCTCAAAGCCACGGGCCGCGATGAAGCGCGGATTGATTTGGTCGAAGCCTATGCGAAACAGCAAGGTTTCTGGCGCGATGACAGCACGCCAGTCTTCACCAGCACAATCAGCCTCGATATGGCCAGCGTGCGTCCGGCCATTTCCGGTCCAAAACGTCCACAAGATCGTTTCGACCTGAAAGGCGCAAATGTGAAATTCGCGCAAATTTTGCGTGATGAGTTTAATAAGACACCGGATGGCGACACAGCCATTGAAGTGGAAGGCGCAGGCTATTCCATCGATCATGGCGACGTCATGATTGCCGCGATTACCTCTTGCACCAACACCTCCAACCCATCGGTCATGATGGCTGCAGGTTTGGTCGCGAAAAAGGCCCGTGAAAAAGGTTTGAAAGTAAAGCCTTGGGTCAAAACATCGACCGCACCGGGTTCGCAAGTCGTGGGCGAATATCTCGAAAAATCAGGTCTGCAAGATGATCTGGATGCGCTCGGTTTTGACGTTGTTGGCTATGGTTGCACGACCTGTATCGGGAACTCCGGACCGCTGGCACCAGAGCTTTCCAAAGCGATTGCAGAAGGCGACCTCGTGTCTTGTTCCGTGCTTTCAGGTAACCGGAACTTCGAAGGGCGCATTGGGCCGGACCTGAAGGCAAACTTCCTCGCTTCACCGCCACTTGTCGTGGCTTACGCGCTAGCCGGGTCCATGCATCATGATTTTGACGCCGATCCACTAGGTGTTGATGCTGACGGCAATGCCGTCTTCCTGAAAGATATCTGGCCAACATCAGCGGAAATCGCTGACGTCGTGCGCAAAATCATCACGCGCAAAATGTTCACGGAGCGCTATGCTGATGTTTTCAAAGGCGACAAGCAATGGCGCGATATTAAAGTCACCGGCGGCAAGACATATGATTGGAAAGAGAAATCCACCTATGTCCGCAACCCACCTTACTTTGACGGCATGAGCGCGACACCGGATGCGGTTGAAGATGTCAAAAATGCGAATATCCTCGCGCTCTTGGGCGATTCCATCACGACCGACCACATCTCTCCGGCCGGCGCGATTAAACATGACGGTCCGGCGGGCGATTATCTGACCGCAAATGATGTCCCAAAATATGAGTTCAATTCCTTCGGTTCCCGTCGCGGCAACCATGAAGTCATGATGCGCGGCACATTTGCCAATATCCGCATCAAGAACTTGATGGCCCCAGGCACAACAGGCGGCGTGACGAAATATGTCCCAAGCGGCGAAATCATGTCCATCTTTGACGCTGCGCAGAAATATAAAGCGGCCGATAAAGACCTCGTGATCTTCGCGGGCAGCCTTTACGGAAACGGGTCTTCCCGTGACTGGGCCGCCAAAGGCACAATCCTGCTTGGCGTAAAAGCTGTCATCGCGTCCAGCTTTGAGCGTATTCACCGCTCTAATCTCATCGGTATGGGCGTCTTGCCGCTAGAGTTCCAAGAGGGCGATAGCTGGGAGAAGCTGGGCCTGACTGGCGATGAGACCGTGTCAATCTCGGGCATTGAAGGCCTGAAGCCGCGCGGAACACTCGACGTTGAAATCACAATGGCCGATGGCACAAAGAAAATTGTCACGACTAATGTGCGTATCGATACCGACAATGAGCACGAATATTATAAGAATGAAGGCATTCTGCATTACGTGCTGCGCAACCTCGCTGCGGAAGCCAAAGCCGCATAAATTACCCATATATATCAAATTGGAAAAGCCGGTCCTTCGGGAACGGCTTTTTTATTGCCCGCAACCAAATGAAATATGAGCCGTTACAATACTAATGGTCAATAACGGCCTCGCGCCAGATGTCTGGTGCTTAAAAACTATTGGAGGGAAAGATGGGCTTAGAGAGCTTAATCATATTTTTAATCATTGGCGGCGTCGCAGGTTGGCTCGCAGGGCTTCTTGTCAAAGGCTTTGGCTTTGGCATCATCGGTAACATCTTGGTCGGTATCGTCGGGGCG
Source organism: Hellea sp. (assembly GCA_020628495.1). Classification (GTDB taxonomy): domain Bacteria; phylum Pseudomonadota; class Alphaproteobacteria; order Caulobacterales; family Maricaulaceae; genus Litorimonas. Next base: position 11,082 of record JAHDFA010000045.1, on the reverse strand, counting down.
ATTATTGCAGGTTATGTCCTGCCAATGGTCGGTTTCGCCTTTGGCGGCGGTATTATTGCGTCAATCTTGAATGCAACAATTGGTGCCGTTCTTCTGCTCTTGCTGATAAAACTTATAAAACGCGCATAAGTCAGCGAATGAAAATGAAAAAGGCCGCCTGAAATGGCGGCCTTTTTTGTAACTGTCAAAGAAGCATTTGAGAAACGACAAAATCCTTTTTGTACGTTCAGTCCTTCTTCCGGTTCAAATAGTCAGATGCACTGGTGCGTCCGCCCGTATCATCGCGTTCAACCGGATCGCGTTTCAAGCGCTCCAGCGGACTGATTGTTTCGCGGTGCGCGGCGGCTTCAGCTGCCGCATTGGGTGCATCAGCATTCATTGTGGGTGAGGCCGAAGCGTCACCATTCGCCCTAGCTTGCGCAGTTGCATCGGCTTGGCCTTGCGCATCGCTTTGAGTTTGCCCGTCCGCAGATTGTTGACCTTGGCTGGCCTGCCCGGATGGGGCTTGTCCACCGCCCGACCTTTGACCTTCTTGCGGAGCAGTCCCGCCGCTCGACCCGGAACGACCTTTAATTTGATCCAAAATAGAAGATGCCGAACTGGCGGAACCACCTCTGAGCGGGGACGGTGCAGATTGACTGTCTTGACCGGACTGACTCTGACCTGCCTGACCCGCTTGGCTTTGACCCTTCTGGCCTGTTTGAGCTTGGCCGCTCTGCCCTTCTTGTTGACCCGGTTGACTTCCACCGGCTTGTCCTTGCCCGGCTTGGTCGCCTTGACCGGATCCTTGTCCGCCGCCGGCACCTTGGCCTGACATTCCGGACAGACCGCTATTGGCTTCACGCATCATCTCGTTCCAAGCGCGTTCTTCTTGCTTGGCAACATATTCGTCAGTCTTGGCGACATCAGACGGCTCATAGGCCGCATCAATCGGCTCGCCGGGTTTGGCTTCTGCGAGGGCTTTCGCGCGCTGCTTGTTCAGATGACGACGCGATTCCTGATTCAGTCTGTCAATTGCTTTAACCTCACGGCCCAGAATGGTGCCGCTTCCCGAATTACGATTGTTAATATCAATATCTTCAAAAATATCACCCGTATCACGACGGCGCTGCGAGCGGCGATAATCATCTTCCGCTTCATCCGTTTGTCGGGTCTGCGGATTGTCTTGAGGCGCAGTTTCCGGCGCTGAATCCTGCGCATAGGCGGGCGCAGCCAGCACGGCGAAAAGGAGGGAGATTGTCAAAGCGCGTATCATCATGGCATCGCCATAGCATATTTCGGCTGAGCGCGGGATGAATAGGCGGTTATGTTCCGATTAATTGCGCACGACGCGAAATCCTGTGAAATCATTCGTATCACCGCGGCGCTGTACCGCCCGCGCACTATAACGCAAATCATCAGGGCCGGAGAACCAGGACCCACCGCGCACAATCCGCTGACTGCATGAGCCGCGCGCATCGGCGCTGCCGTCGACCGGTGCATCGCGCAGGTTCAGCGTATTACAATCCAGCACCCATTCACTGACATTGCCAATCATATCCGCCACGCCAAACGCGTTTTTAGAGAGCGAGCCCGCTGGCAAAGTTCGGTCTGCCGCTAAATCAGTACAGGCCTCATTTGCCCATGGCAGTTCAGATTCTTTCGACGCGCCATTTGCAAAGGCGCAGAGCGCTTTGGGAGAGCCGCCAATAAGGGCATCCGTCTTTCCGCCCCGCGCGGCGTATTCCCATTGCGCACCGGAAGGCAGGCTATAGCGTTTGCCTGTCGTATTTGAGAGCCATTGCGCATAAGCCACCGCGTCTGACCAGCTGACATTAATGACGGGACGATTGCCCTGCCCCCAGCCATTGTCGGACGGCATGGATTTACATCCACCCGCCGAAACGCAGGCGCCATATTCCGCGAAGGTCACTTCCGTGACGCCAATCGCGAACAGGTTTGTGAACGTAACCGGACGGGCCGGCTTTTCATTTGGTTTCGCTTTGGCGTCGGCATCACCCGCGCCAAGCGTCGCAGTTCCGGCGGGCAATGTCACCATGGTCGGACAAGCCGCGCAGTCCTTAAACGTTTTGCCGGGTCCGGGACGTAATTCTTCTATCCGGGCAATCGCCTCTGCGACATGAACGCCTTGCGGGAAGCTGGTCAAATATTGCTGATAGGCGTCGGCCGTATCAACTGATTTGGCGGCCGTCCACGCGCCCTCATCGGCGGCGCTGGCCCGTAATCGATCAATCCGGGACTGCGCCTCGGCGGCATTTTTCCCGCTCGGGAATTTCGAAAGATAACCTTCATAGGACGGGATGGTATTGGCTTCGGCAGCCGCTTTCCAAGCAGCGGCTTCCTGCCGTGCGGCCTCAGCGGCATTTTTGCGGCGCGCTTCTTCTTCGGCCTTTATTTTAGCAATGCGGTCGCGCGCCTCCGTCACATGTAACCCGTCCGGCCAGCTGGCCAGATAATCCTCATAGCCGGCAATCGTATCGCGTTCATCGGCCAGCTTCCACGCCTCTTCATCAAATTCATTGATGAGGCGCTGCGCATCCTCGACATGACGGCCATTTGGAAACGCGGCAAGATAAGCGCGGTAACCTTCGACCGTATCTGTTTCCAGAGCCTTCACCCATGCTTCATCATCTGCAGATTTGGGCGCTTGCGGTTTCGGCTCTTCCGCTGGTTTTTCCGCGCGCTCAATGACAGGAACATCGTCTGCAATGACGACCTTTGAGGCCAGCCAGATTGCCCCGCCTGCCACTAATAAAAGCGCGATAACGCCTACACCCCATTTTAAAATTGGTGCTTGTTCTTGCCGAACGGCAAAGTCATCCCGTTCGTCAATGGGTTTCCAGTCATCATTATAGTCATTCATGATGTCGTTTCCTGATCGGCAAATTTCGCATAGATTGCCTTTTCTTGTGCGGCGAGATTCGCGCGATTGTTTTCTGCGCCTTCGAAAAGTGCATAGGCGCGGTATTTTTCAAAAAGTTCTACTAACTCAGCCGGTCTGCATCCGAAGCTCGTCTCAAAGCATTTTATTTTATTGTCACGCGCATGCCCAACCGAAAACGAAACATATGGCGCACCTTTTGTTCGTCTCGTTACCCGAAAATTTGAAACCTCAATCCACGGATGAGAAAAGGATTTAAAAGGATATCTGAAATGAAAGCCTTCTTTCGTGAGTTTCAAAGAAGGTTTGTAAATCATCATCCCGACACAGAGAATTGCGCCTAGAACGCCCATCCCAATAAATATTCCCGGCTGTTCTATCTTACTTTCCCCTGATGTGGGTATCGCCATAAACCCGGCATAGAGTAAGCAAAGCGACATTAAACCGGGCCAAAAATGGCTGTCATGCTTCAGAGTCTGTGTCGGCGGAGGCTTCATTAATTAGCCGTCTTGCCGTCCGGACCGTTGCCGAGCCGTAGAATTAGATTATCCAAACAATATTGACCCGCTTCATTCAGGGCGCGTTCTTCTTTGCCTTGGATGAGCGATTGCAGCAGCACCAATACGGCAGACATGATAAGCGCGAGCAAGGTCGTGGTAAACGCAACGCCAAGGCGCGATGTCACTTGATAAAGGAAATCATCCGCTTCTGCATTGGCTGGAACGCCTGCATATTGCAGCGCGAACATGATCCCCATCACCGTCCCGATAAAGCCGAGAGACGGGATGAGCCATGTCAGATAACGCAGCATCGAATAGCGCAAATCAATTTCATGCATATAAAGCTCCAGAGAGGAATTCAGAACAGAAATCGCCTGATCCTCATTCCCGCTCATGCGGAACTGATCAATGGTCCGTTCAATCATGCGCGGCAGGAAAGCGGCGCGGCCAAAGCGGCGATCCACAATGCCCGTTTTAATTCGCCCCAAAGTGTCCAAATCCAGTGACCGTCCATCTGTGGGAAGATAGCCGCGCTTGAGCTGGTTTTCCTCATCACTGGCGGCGGACCAGCGCAGGAATAATTCGCCAAAGCCGATGAACAGCGCGACCCACATAATATTCTGCACGGTGAAGGGCCAAAAGCTGGCATCCGCGTCCAACAAGATTTCCTGCAAAGCGGGCGGCGCCGCGACACGAATAATTCCAATCGTGACAACCGCGCCAAGTATTGCGACGAGCAAGACAAAAAGCCTGCGGAGTAAATTTGTTGAAGCATTCATATCATTTCACCTAATCACAGACTCCGGCCGAGGTCGACGCCAAGGCCATAAATTGTCCCTTATTTCGCGCGGCCAGATTTTCCATAAATTCCACCGTGCCACGATAATCGAAATAATTACCAACCACGACGGAATGGATTTCTTTACGTCCATTATTGCGACGCGTAATTTCGGATATCAAACGATTGGGGGACAGCCCGTCATTCGCCCGTGGATTGGGCAACCCGTCACTGACGAGGAATATAGCCTGTCCCGGTCCGGCCAGCATTTTATCAAAGGCGTCCAGCATAGAGGCCGAGCCGCCAAAATTGCGCGTTAGACCTTTGGCATATTCAATGGCCCCTGTTTTAGTGCCGCCCGCATTTATCTGGCGCAGCCCGCCACCGGGTGGCCATTGCCGCAAACGCGGGCCCGCATCCGTCTGTTGAAAACCAACGATTTTAACGGCGTGATTATCCTGCAGAGACAGCACGATGCGCTCAACCGCCTTATTTACACTCGTCTCGTGACCTCCCATACAGCGGCTCATATCCATGGCGATGACAACATCATCTGCCGTTGTGTTCATGCCGAGAAAGCGAAAAGAGACTGTAGCAGGTTCCGGCAGCGGACCGGGCTCTTCAGCGACCGGTTCAGGCATGACCACAGCCGGCGGCGGGGTAGCAGCCGCTTGTTTTTCCAGCAAGCTCTGCTCTGCGGCACGAAGCCGATTTAAAAGCTCCTGCGCGTCTGAACGTATATCAGAGACATTCTTCGCCATAGCCGAACGTTTAACTTCCAGCGCCTTTTTCTTTTCTTCCGTCTCGACAGAGCTTTCCTGCGCGGCCCGCAAGAGCTCAGCAATGGCATTATCGGGCGTCTTCTCGCGCAGCTCGTTTTGATAATAAGGCAGCAAGATAATGGCGAGCAGCGCAAACGCGCCCATCGCAGCCGCGAAAAGGTCAATCGCCGACATGGAGAAAACTTCAATCTCGCGTGAGGCGCGGCGTTTCATGACGGCCCCCTCATCGTGAGCGGCCCACAAAATCACCGCGATTCTGATTGGCGAGTTCTTGCAAAAAGACAGTGAGCTTTTTGTCTGATGTATAATCCCCAATCGCGACCGTATGGATTTCCGCGCGACCGCGATTGCGCAAGGTGACGTTCCGAATAATGGCCCCCGGCTTGCCATCATCAGGCGCACCGTCACTCATCAAGATAATAGCTTCAGGACGTAAGTTGAGCGTGCGGATTAGGGCGCCTTGTGTGGGTGTGCCGCCCCCAAACCGGCTGGGCAAGCGGTCCACAAAAGCGCGCGCATTATTTAATGTTGCGCGATCAGCCCGGATCAACTGCCCATTTGACGGGAAACTGTCATAGGTTGGCCCGCCGCGATATCCTATGATAGCAAAACGATTATCAGGCCGCATCTGGGCCAAAATCTCATTCAGGGCCTGGGTGACTTTGGATCGATGTGCTTGCATAGAACCAGACATATCGACAAGGATGACGACTTCGCGTTTATCCGTGGCAAGCCCCAAAATGGAAAACGGCACACCCCGATTGATGGAACGGGGCGGCTCGGCCGGGTCCGGGCGAGGCGTCGGCGCGGGGTCCGGAATGGGGTCGGGCTGGGGTTGCGGGTCAGGAATTTCAACCTCTGTAATGGCTTTTAAAACTTCCGCCAGCTTGGCTTCCGTCTCGCTCATCTCAATCTCTTTGGTGAGATATTGCTTGTCCAGCAGGCGGATTTCGCTTTGGAGGGCGCGGATGACCGACATGTCCGTCCGCGTGCTTTCTGCGGCGAAACGGCGTTTGCGGACCTGTTCTTCCAACTCCTCCATCGACACATCCGTGCCGCCCAATTTGTAATAAGGAAACAAGACGAGCACGATCAGGATAAACGCCCCCAACGCCGCCGCGAAGAGATCGAGCGCCGAGATGGAAAAGACTGCAATAGAGCGCCTACGCGACCGCAGCTTACCGCCCTCCGCCAAATAAACGCAGCAGGCGGTAGAGGCGATCTTGTCTCGCTTGCTTCATTGCCGCTTCATTCATGTCATCCGAGAGCTGTATCGCATCGCCCAAAATTTCGCGGTCCATTTCGGAGTTAATGACATCATTTGACCGGGCCAAACGTCCGTCCAAATCATCCATGAACAGCGTTTCCAATTCTGCGATATCAATTTCAAAGGCGGCGAATTCCAGTGCGTCGCGCTGCGCCACCAGCGAGCGGGAATAATCCCGTGCCGCATTGGCCCAAACCGCATCCCCGTCCGCGCCCAGGCGAGAGAGACTTTCAGAAAGAATTTGGCGCAGGAAGAGCGCGTCTTCCGATATGGCCGTATTTAACTCGGAATTGGCCAAACTTCCGTCAAAGGCAATCAAACTCTCCGTTTGCCCGGTTATGTAAACCTCACAGGCGACCGCAAAATCGACCAGATAATTCATGCTGGAGACAATAATTTCAGGCGCGGCCTGACGCAGGACGGGATTGGCAATGTCTTCAATCACGGAGAGGACAGGTGTTCCGGCTTCAACAGCGGGCTGTCCGTAATGGTCCAAAAGTGCGCGCGCATTTTCATCCGCACCGTAAGCGACGTCATCGACCAATTTGAAAAATTGATAGCGCGCCGTCGGATCATCCGTCGGGAAATCCGCCATTTGCGAAATGCAACGATCCTGATTATCGGCCGCGACCGGACGTTCCGCCGCCAAGCCGTAGAGTTCTTCTGTCGTAGCTGCCTCTTGTGCAGCGGCGAGGGCTGGCCACGCCAAACAAACAGATAATATGAGGGCAGAACGGAGCATTAATTCACCGTTCCGCCAGTCCGGCCGTTAAAAGGTGAAGCCGCTTTCTGCGTTGATGCGCCTTTATCCTGCCCCTCAACATATGTGCGGGTTTTATCCGCACGGCCGGATTGACTGACCCGGACCGTGCCGTCGGGGCGGCCTTTGGCAAAACTCCCTTCATAAGAAATACTGCCAATTGATGTATGACGGATCATCAGACCGGGGCCATCGGCCAAACCGTTTTTCGCATAGCCGTAATATTCCATGACCTCTTCGCCAAATTCCAATACGCCCGCGCCGGAGCCATTGGCGAGGCCATTTTCACACACGCCAAGCCAAGTCCCGCGTTTCTTTCCGCCGGGTTCCAGATAAGCGCATTGCGTTGCCACGGTCTCGAGAGAGCGTTGTTTGGCGGTATATAAGTCCTGCAATTTGGCCTGCAAATCCTCATAGCGAATGGCTGTGATGGTCTCATTTGAATCCAGTAAGTCCACCGTGACCGTCGTCTGTTGCTCCAGTGCCGGGACAATGGAGTTGAGATAATTTGTGCCGACCTGTTGCGAGAGCTGCGCCTTGGAATAAGCTTCCGTTGCCGCAAAGATACCGGCTTGGACCATGGCCGAGCTGGCCGCCGTGCGGGCGCGCTGATTATTGCGGCAAATGTCATATTCGCGCTGGGTCCGCGCATCACGACAATTCGATCCGCCGCCCGCCGTTGCGAGGCCGCCCGCCACGGATGCAATTGCCAGAACCGTCGCCAGATTTTGCTGGCGGGCAAGCGTGCGGCGTTTTTCCAGAATGTCATGTTCGGCAGAAATCATATCGCGGACTTGCGCGCCGAGCTCTCCATTATGCACGCCGTCAAAAATACGCAGGGATTGCACGGAGAGATATTTGCGTTGCGCCTCCAACAGGCGCTCCGCATAGGCGGCGCGGGCGGCATAGTCATCTTCATCGCTTCCTACAAAAGTTAAGGCGGCGAGGCTGGGGTCGAAATCGGCAATACTGGCCGCACGGCCCATCATCACGGCCTTATCCGTGTCCAAACCGTTTATCAGCGCAACGATTCGGCTGGACAAGGCGTCCGTGTAAACATCGTCCAGCGGATCAACCGTGCCGTCGCTTGCCCCTTCCAATTTGACCATTTCGGACGCCGGAATGCGGACTTTCTCTACCGGGAGGACCATGGTCGCATTCGTGTCTGAGCGCGTGGCCAAAGACTGGACGGAGACAGCTTGCGGCGTGTCATTTGTTATATAGGAGATGAAATCGAGCTCCGGCACGACAGGATCCAAGTCCCCGCGTTGCAGCGCGTCAATTGTTTGCATAGCAGCTTCGCGCCCTTCGGCGGCAGCACGGGAGACCAGCGGCCGCGATGCGAGCAAAAGCCCCTGCGTCGGCGCGCTGGCGCGATGATCGGTCCTCACGGTCACAAGCGGCGTCACCAGATCCCCGAAAGTCAGCGGCACGTCGCCCATCATTTTTTTACTGTCCGGGAAGCTATAGGTCGCGAAATCAACCGACACGACGGCGGGCAAGTCTTCAGCGGCTGTAATCGGCTCGGACGTCAGCTCTCCGCCGGGGCCGAGCTTGATCGCATGCGGGGACAACAGAACGCCGTGTTCAGGCAGCTTGGCAGCCAGCTCCTTATAGAGCGAAAGCGCGAAATAATTGGATTTGACGACGGCGCTATCGGCAACAGCGACGGTCTCAATCGTATTTGTCACGCCGCGCCCCGTCTGACCCCCGATGGCGCGTTTGGCATAGGCGCGGTGATAGGCATCTTTCGCGTCCGCCTCGACAATGGCGGGATAACGGATGACAGCGAGCACGCCGCCTTCCGGAATATCCGCGCGCAAGGCTTCTTGGGGAATAGATTGCGTCACAACCGAGGACTTGACCCCCTGCGCAGTAGACGCACAGCCCGTTACAACGGCCCCAAGTGTCAGAAGAGAAGATGCCAATAAAACCTGTTTCATCATGGCCGCTCCCTACGAAATCCGTGATTAACCTTTGCTGAAGGAAATTTAAGCACTGCGCAAGGGAGTGAAGGCTAGTATGACACAGGCTTAATTTAATCAGTTTAACGTAGATTTCGACTTATCTAGATAACATGTAACCGACGTTGGTGGTTCTAACGGCTTTGATATGGCACCACAGCAAGAAGCGGAGCGATTTAAGTTTATGCGCAACCAAGTTGGGGGCCTACTTAAATCGTTGCCAACAACACCAAAAGTTAAAGGCAGACTATTCCTAAATTCGATCACCTTAGGGCTTAAATTCGTAATGACCCGATTTAGTGAACTTGGAGCCTCCTCAGAGACGTTAAAGTCAGCTAATTTCACCCCAACTCTTACAGGTTCTCCAAAGTTATTCTCACACAGTATAGTATGAGCGTTAATTTTTTGAATTTCAAAATGGCCTCTTTTCAGGGACAGCATATCTCTTGCGTCCATAAAATTATCTCTTCCAAGTGTCACCCTGTAAGAATTGGATGAAGGGTCCGTGAGTGTAAACCACCACGTCCCCTCATACATTGTCATGTCGCTAAGCCGGTGCGGGCCGCCTTTAACGTGATTTAAGATTGATTTCCGAAAAGCATTATAGCCTACGCCGTTGTGATTTTCTCGATGTTCGAAAACGACGAATATCCAAGACACCCAAAGAAAAAATCCGACCACCAAAATTAGTGGCACGCCAATCAAAGCAATTATGTAGCGGATTTTCATGCCCTACGCATGACAGAACAATCTTGAAAACGCGTAAAGAAATTACCCCGCCTTCGCCTCCAGCGAAAACGCATGCAGGCGATCGACCTCTGAGCTGACCGC
>JAHDFA010000045.1:0-1219 GCA_020628495.1 Hellea sp. | reverse complement strand
CCGCCTTCGCCTCCAGCGAAAACGCATGCAGGCGATCGACCTCTGAGCTGACCGCTTCGAGCACGGCGCGGTGTTTGGCGAGTGTGTTCATCCCGGCAAATTCATCGGCCACAATGACCACATGAATATGGGTCTCCGCGCTCATATCTTTCTCCGGAAAGGCCGCCTTATGTTCCGCCGCGCCGCCATGACCCGCGTGCAAATGGGACTGATCCTGCACCTCCAACTGCGACGGAGTGAACCGTAGCTCCAATTTTCTCTTGATTGACTCTGCCAAAATGCCCATCTTGCGCGGTCCCCATTGTTCACTCACGAATGAAGATATACTTATGGCGTCCGGCTACGAATATAAACCCAAAGGTATCGATATTAGCATCAGTGCCTCTAAAAAGCGGAAGAAGAAAAAGCCGGAGGAGCTGCCCTGCGAATGGGCGGGTTGTGCGGAAAAAGGTGGCTGTAAAGCGCCGAAATCACCGGACCGTCTGCGCGACTATTTCAATTTCTGCACAAAACATGCACGAGAGTATAATAAGAATTGGAACTTCTTTAACGGCATGACCGATGAAGATATTCAGGAATGGCAAGTCGGCGCACGTCACGGTCATCGCCCGACATGGGATGTCCGCAAGAATACAGGCGAACGCGCCCAAGCGCAAAGGAAGCGCCGTGCAGGTCACACCTCCGCCACGTCGGAAGGCTACAATATTTTTGGCGACGGCAAGGAAGAGCAGATTGTCGCCCCCACGCGCCGCCTGTCCAAAATGCAGCAAAAAGCGCTCAATGATCTGGGTCTGGATGATACAGCGACGAAATCCGATGTCCGCAAACGCTACACCCAGCTCGTCAAACAGCTCCATCCCGATGCAAACCAAGGCAAGCGGAATACGGAAGAAAGTTTCCAGCGCGTTGTGTCGGCCATGAAAGTCTTGAAGACGACGAATTTAGGCTAATGAGACTTCTGTCATTCCGGGGCGCCCTCATCTTTGATGGGACGAACCCGGAAGACCGAGAGGCTGACACCAGACGTATACATTTCACACAATCTTGCGACCTTCCGGATCTGCGCCTTGCAGGCTTGTCCGGAATGACAGATATGGGAATAAATAGGATAGACCGACATGACTGACTCTCAATTTCCCCTGTTCGCGCCGGACATCACGGTTTCGGCCCGCGAGACATTTGGTGTGGATTTCGACATGGAGATCCCGGCCTTTTCCAA
>JAHDFA010000044.1 GCA_020628495.1 Hellea sp. | reverse complement strand
ATGGCCTGGAAAGTAGAGACCTATTTCGCAGACCTCACCCCGGTACGCGTCATCATTCAGGCCGACCCGCATATGTTCGCCCCTTAACGCTTGGGGCAAAGCCTTGGCGATTACCCTGAAAAATTCCAAGATCCGGTCGGGTCTAAGACAGGTCTTTACCTATCCGTGCCCAGATACAGAGCCAATCTGGTCAATTATTGGGCCAGCTTTGTGCGCAACCGCGGACGGTTGAAATCAGAGATCAGCCTCACGGAACGCGGCGCGCATTTATCACCGGGTGATATTTCCAAAGAGCCTGAGCGCTTTCGCCGCTTCGCCGCGATTAACCGCGCCAAAATTCATGATTTGGGCCCCTTACCCACTCAACAGGCCTATCGCGATATTTATGCCGACATGATAAATAATCTAAATGAAAAAGGGGCGGAGATTTGTCTGGTCACCTTTCCGGCGGCGCCCGATTTTCAAGCGGCGCTAAAATCTGTGAATGATGCGGAACGCGCCGATATTCTGACATTTTTCAGAGCCAAGTCACCCGCATCGATGCGCGCTATGTCAACTGGGAGGATGCTACAGACGCGTTATCGGATTTCCGTGACACGGACCACCTAAACGGCGACGCGGCCAAGCGCTTATCTCCCGATCTGATGAAACGCTGTGTCGGGGATACTGTGCCCGGATAAGGTGGAAATCTGGCGCTATAAAACATTGAAAATGACAGGCTGAACGCACACATAGTAAGGTGATGTCTGCTGCCCCCACATTCACCCTATCCGATTTGGATGCACGCTCGCGTGATATTTTCCGCGATGTGGTTGAGAGCTATTTAGAATCCGGTCTGCCGGTCGGGTCAAAGACCCTCGCCCTATCAGAAGGGCGTTCGCTCTCGCCTGCCACCATCCGCTCCGTCATGGCCGAACTGTCGCGATATGGCCTGCTGACCAGCCCCCATGTCAGTGCCGGGCGCGTGCCGACCCAGATCGGATTACGGCTGTTTGTGGACGGCCTTTTGGAAATCGGGGATTTGGGACAGGCCGATCAGAATAAACTTGAGAGCAAACTCGCCGCGGCTGGCGCAGATCCAAACGCTTTGATGCAACAAGCCTCTGCCATGATGGCAGGTCTGGCGGGAGGTGCGGGTTTGGTTTTGGCACCACAAACGAATGCGTCCGAGCGTGCTTTGCGCCATGTCGAATTTGTCAATCTGGACGGCGATCAAGCCTTGGTCGTTTTGGTTCATGAGGACGGCGCCGTTGAAAACCGCATCATGGGACGTCCGGACGGCGTGCTGCCGCATAGTTTGGAACGCGCGGGCAATTTCCTCTCTGCCCGGCTGAAGGGGCGCAAACTTTCTGAAGCGCGCGCTGAAGTTTTAGCGGAAATTGCAGCCGGAGAAGCGCAAATTGATGCAGCGGCCGCGGCATTGATTGAACAGGGGCTCGCGCAATGGAGCGCGCCGGAAGACAAAACCCGGCGTAGCCTTATTGTCCGCGGACAGTCACACCTTCTTGACAATTTGGAGGCCCGAACCGATGTGGAGCGCATCCGTCAATTATTCGATGATTTGGAACGCAAGGAAGAGCTAATCGACCTTTTGGACCGCGCCGAACATGCGGATGGGGTGAAGATTTTTATCGGCTCGGAAAATCCTTTATTTTCCTTGTCCGGGTCGTCTGTCGTGATCGCACCTTACCGCGACCGTCAGTCGAATATATTGGGAGCGTTGGGCGTGATTGGCCCGACACGGTTAAATTATGCGCGCGTTATACCGATGATGGATTATACCGCGCAATTATTGGGACGCCTGCTTCACCGCTAGGCGGGCCGAGATTGGAGACGACATGGCTGATGAAAAAGATGAATGGGATGATCTCATGAAAGAGATTGATTCTGAGAAATCCGCGCAAAAAAGACGGGCGGCCGCCTCTGCCGCTGCGGACGACATATTGAAGGCTGCGGAAAAAGCTGAGAAGGAGTCCGTTTCCGACGATAATGGTGAAGTAGAAGCTGAGCCTGATGCAGGCGCGGCTGCCGTTGCCCGCATTGAAGAGCTGGAGATGGAACTCGCCACGCTGAAAGATCAGGCGCTGCGCGCTCTGGCCGATGCGGAAAATGTCAAACGCCGTTCCGAAAAAGAAGTCGCCGCCGCCCGTATTTTCGGGATTGAGCGTTTCGCCAATGATATTCTGTCGGTGCATGACAATCTCTCCCGCGCGCTGCAGACACTTGAAGGCACGAATAAATCTGAGCTGGGCGAGAATGCGAAGAACCTCGTTGAGGGCATTGAGCTGACCGAGAAGGACCTTATGGCTGTCCTCGCCCGTCACGGCGTGACAGCCGTCCCGGGACAAGGCTCCAAATTTGATCCGAACGTCCATCAAGCGGTTGCGAATATCCCGTCCGAGGAAGACAAGGGAAATGTCGCCACCGTCATGCAAAGCGGTTTCAAAATCGGTGACCGCACCCTACGCGCTGCCATGGTGGCCGTCAGCACAGGTAAGGCGTAATTCCGGAACTCCCCGAAGTTGAAACCGTCCGGCGAGGCCTCGCCCCTGTCATGGAGGGCGCGACCTTCACTAGGGTTACGTTAAACCGCCCGGATTTGCGGTTTCCTTTTGCACCGGATTTTGCCCGGCGTATTCAAGGCCAACAATTGGTCCGCCTGTCGCGCCGCGCGAAGTTTTTGCAAGCTGAGCTGTCCTCTGGTGAGCGGCTGTTCATGCATTTGGGCATGAGCGGGCGGTTTATTATTGAGGGCGACATTGCCCTCGCGAATTTCACACATGAACATGCCGCCAATCCGAAACATCATCATGTTGTGTTCGAGATGGAAAACGGAGCCGTCATAACCTTTAACGATCCGCGCCGTTTTGGCTTCATGGAATTGGTCGGCGTGGATGAACCCTACCGTCTGGATCACATCGGGCCTGAGCCTTTAGGGAATAGCTTTAACGGTCCTGTTTTACGCGCGGCTCTGAAAGGCAAAAAATCTAAGATCAAAGCCGCCCTGCTCGATCAGCGCGTTGTGGCGGGACTGGGCAATATATATGTCTGCGAAGCGCTTTACCGCACGGGCATATCCCCGCGCCGCGCCGCAGGACGTTTGAAGGTAGCAGAAACAGATGTCCTCGCCGCCCATATTAAAGACGTGCTTTCGGAAGCCATTGAAGCGGGCGGCAGCAGTTTGCGCGATTTTTCCAATACGGATGGCAAGCTCGGCTATTTTCAACACAGTTTTGACGTCTATGGCCGCGAAGGCGAGGCGTGCAAAAGCTGCCACGCGCCGATTAAGCGGATTGTCCAAAGCGGGCGAAGCTCGTTTTTCTGCGGGACGTGTCAGCGGTGACGTCAAAAAAACCCTCCCATAGCATAGTTTATGTCGGGCAAGCGACTCGCTTTTGGGCTTTTCAAATCGACCTGATTCTTTTGACGATTTTTGTGATTTCTCCCGGAGTTGTATTTATCGAGAATAGATTCATTCCTGAAGGGATTTTCGATGCAATAGGATTCGCTCTCCTCATTTTATACTTTTGGGGTTCGAACAGATTTTTTGCCGGGACGCTGGGCCAGCGACTGATGGGTTACAAAGTGATCCCTGCAAATGGTAAAGCTCCAAGATACGCTGCCCGCCTTATGTATGGTTTCATCGCGCAAGCTTTTTGGCTTAGGACTATTTTCAACGGTAAACCTACTGAAGACGGCATTTATTGGTGGGACGTAAAGTCAAATACGCGCGCAGTCTCGACTCGCCACCCCAATTGAACTCGCCTCCCCACCGCGCTATGCGGGCCGATAGAATTTTGAAGAGAGCACCCCCGAATGACTTATGACGATATTGAACTGACGCGCGAGGGCGCTGTTGCAATCCTGCAAATGGACAGGCCCAAGGCGCTAAACGCTCTGAACCTGAATATGATGCAGGAACTGGCTGACGCGCTGAGCAAGCTGGAAGCGGATGACAGTGTCGGCTGCGTTATCCTGACCGGTAGCGAGAAAGCCTTTGCAGCAGGTGCGGACATTAAAGACATGGCCGAGGATGAATATCTGGGCCTGTATAAGAATGACCGCTTTGAGGCCTACCACATGGCGACCGAGCGGTTTCGCAAACCCATCATTGCGGCGGTCGCCGGTTATGCGCTGGGCGGCGGGTGTGAAGTCGCGATGATGTGCGATTTCATTATTGCAGCGGATAATGCCAAATTCGGCCAGCCCGAAATTAATCTGGGCGTCATGCCCGGCATGGGCGGCACGCAACGCATGTTGCGCGCTGTTGGAAAGGCCAAAACGATGGACTTGTGCCTGACGGGACGCATGATGGACGCCGATGAGGCCGAGCGAGCAGGTCTTGTGAGCCGCGTCGTGCCGCTGGACAAACTAATGGAGACCGCCAAGGAAGCTGCGGCGAAAATCGCCGGACAATCCCAGCCGATCGCAATGATGACCAAAGAAACAATTGAGGCCGGATTTGAGATGACGCTATCCCAAGGCATTCGATATGAACGCCGACTGTTCCAATCCATGTTCACAACAAGCGACCAGAAAGAGGGCATGGCCGCCTTTATCGAGAAGCGCAAACCCCACTTTAAAAATCGTTAAAGTTCCCAGCCGTCGACTGTAGTGGCCAGCAAACGCCCTATTGACGGCTCGCGACTCCCTCCTTATATGCCCTCAAGAATTATACAGGCCCGCGCAAGCGTCGCGGGCTTTGTGCATTGAACGAAGATGAAAGAGTAACACATGGCAAATACGTCCTCCGCCAAGAAGAACGTCCGTAAAATGGCCCGTAAGACAGCCGTCAACAAAGCCCGCCGCTCAAGCGTTCGGACCTTCCTGCGCGCTGTAGAAGAGGCCATCACAGCCGGCGATCAAAAAGCAGCAAATGAAGCCCTCAAAGCTGCAGAGCCAGCTATGATGCGCGCCGTGTCCAAAGGCATCTTCCACAAGAACACAGCCAGCCGCAAAATCTCCCGCTTGAACAAGCGCGTCAAAGCGATTGGCTAAGCGCGCGCTCAGGCTAACACTTTTTTCGAAGAAGCCGACCTTGAGGGTCGGTTTTTTTATGTCCGTGAGTCTGAGACCAGCCATTGGCCGTTTTGAAGACGGTCACTTCAGGGGTCACTCTAATGATCGAGCGCTACCGGATCGGTCTCTGCCGAATCTAAAAACGCAGTTCTGATAGGCTAAAAAGCCCTAGGTAGCGACATCCCGCGAAAGAATCACCCCCACCCCCGAGTCAAGAAAATTACTCAAAAATTTTATGCATTTTTTTCACTAGAAAAACACTTGCGATTCAATGGTCTTTTTGAGTCAAGAATAGAATCGGCTCCGAATCAAAAATTCTCACATTGACGGTCCGATTTTAGGCTGGTTTATAGAGGTACGAGCAGCGCTGAGGGGTAGCGGAGTTCGGTCGGGGAACGCCTGGCATAGGCTGCAAAAGCACGCAGACTTTAGCCATGCATCCACATAAATGGTAATGGTTTCAAAGACTTGTTTTTCAGGTCGCAGTTTCGTGCGGCTTTGAGACAGCGGGTCGAGGCGGGAGTGTGTAATGAGTAGGGTCGCTGAAAATATGGCTAATGTAAAAACGCCCGACCTCTATACAGGGGAACCGCCATTGCAATCGGCCCATAATACATGGAAACAAGTCAAGACGGATTTGGCCTATGCATTGGGGCCGAATGTCCACCGCTCTTGGACGGGCCGATTGCACATTACGCAAGCAGATGAGAGCGTTGTCACACTTTCCGCGCCGACACGGTTCATTGCTTCGAAAATTGAAACCCAGTTTGCAGATACAGTCAGACGCCTTTGGGACAAACATGATCAGGTGGATCCGCCGCGCCGCCTCGCCTTTGCCGCTAATCCGTCAGCCATACGCAATCCGGCTCCGGTCCCGTCCACGAAACAGGCCACGGTGCAACGACAAGCGAATGTGTCGCCTGTCAACCAAACTGCGACTGCGGCCCCAGAAAAAGCGACGGCGGAGAGCCCGCGAGATCGTTTCACTTTTGAGAATTTTGTTGTTGGCGCATCGAATGAACTGGCCATGGCTGTTGCCCGCCAAGTCGCCAGCCAGTGCGGCACGGGCCGTGCGCCGCAATATAATCCCATCGTTATTCACGGCAGCAACGGTATGGGGAAAACCCATTTGCTATATGCGATCGAAAATGCGGTGCGGGAAAATCATCCGGATAAGCGCATGCGCTTTATCTCTGCCGAGGATTTTGTTTCAACCTTTGTGGCCTCTGTACGTGGCCAAGGCCGAGAAGGGATTGCGGCATTTAAAGCCTCCTTGCGCGATGTAGACCTGCTGGTGATTGATGATGCGCATTTCATTGCTGATAAGCCCGGCAGTCAGGAAGAACTTCTCCATACGCTTGTCAGCCTTGTCGATAATGGGAAACAAATCCTGATTGCGGCCGACCGTCACCCTGACAAAATTGAAAAAGCGACAGAGCGCCTGAAGAGCTATATGTCCTCCGGTCTGGTGTGTAAGATTGGTGCAGCCGATTATGAATTGCGCCTGCGCATTTTGGACCGCCTGATTGCGCGCCGCCGCGCTGCAGGTCAGCAAGATCTCGCCATTCCCCAAAATGCCCGCGATCATTTGGCCGCGCGCATGAATGCAACGCCGCGCGACTTGGAAGGCGCCTTTAATCAGATTGTCGCCCAGAGCGAATTTCTTGGCACGTCCATCACGCTGGAAAGCGTTCAAGATACATTGTCAGACTCGCGTTATATGATGGGCCAACGCTTGACGGTTGACCGGATTCAACGCGCCGTTTGCGAAGTGTTTTCCGTTACGCCCACCGATATGGTCAGCAAACGCCGCGCGCGCGTTATTGCCCGTCCGCGTCAGGTCGCCATGTATCTGTGTAAAAAACTGACAAAGCGGAGCCTACCCGACATCGGACGCCGTTTTGGAGGACGTGACCACACCACGGTCATGCATGCCGTCAAACGGATTGACCAACTCCGTGCTGACGATGCGAGTTTCAATGCCCAGATTGAAGCGGTGGAGAACTTGCTTAAAGGCTAGATCCAGCTCGCTAAATTATACATGGCCGCGAAATAACAAAAGGCCTGACATCATATCTGATGTCAGGCCTTTCTCATGTTGAAACGGGGCGCAATGTCCAACATGTCGTTATGTCCGTCCCACACTCGGACTTACCACTAGATACATCATTTAAATGAACCTAACATGAATAGCTGTTGCGCAACACTTTATCTTCGTGCGAGGAGGCTACATATTTGTTTCGATTTTTCATGTACTAACAACCCCCATTGATGCTTTATGAGCCTTGTAAATAATCCAGAAAACTCACTACCCTATCATTTGAGAGGGGCCTTTCGAGGTTATGAGACCGCATTAGGTCGATACCTCAAGCGCTATGACTTACCGCTCTCGCAATTTTATATATTGAGGCTGCAGTGGGATGGGCGCGGAAACAATCAAACAGATATTGCGAACCGGGCCTTCATGACAGAGAGTGTGGCCTCTCAAGTTATCAAAAAAATGGAAGGCCGGGGTTTGCTCAGGCGGAAACCCAATCCGGAAGACAGTCGGGCTCAACTTGTTTTTCTAACCGCGCGCGGAACGGCCTTGCGCGAAACCATCGCCAGTGAAGGCATTCAAATTTCCAATAAAAATTCGCCGGATATCCCCCGCGAAGACATTAAAACCGCTATTCGGGTTTTGAAGAAAGTCCGCGAAGGATTTGATATTTATAATGCGCAGTAAGCCATATCTCAGATATGGCTAATAACTATGCTACTTCCCTTCATAATCACGGATAAGTTGATCCATGAATCTCACGCCCCAGCCCGCATGGCCTTTGGGGGCTGTCGGTGTTGCACTATCGCGCCAGTCGACACCGGCAATATCAAGATGAACCCAAGGTTGGTCTTCATCGACAAATGTGCCGATGACAGCAGCTCCGATGGACGCGCCGGGTGAGCCTGCCGTCGATTTAATGTCGGCAATATCAGACTTAATTTGGTCATAGTGATTGGCATGTAAAGGCAGCGGCCAGACATCTTCACCTGATCGGTCCCCAATATCCATCATGGTCTGTGCCAATTCGAAATCGCGCGTGATGAGCGCGGCATATTCATCGCCCAGTGCCCGGCCGGCAGATCCCGTTAGGGTCGCGATGTCCACGATGAGTTCCGGCTCATATTTTTCGATTGTATAAGGAACAGCATCGACGAGGAGCAAACGGCCCTCGGCATCTGTCGACATAACCTCTATGGTTTTTCCCTGATAAGTTGCCAGCACATCACCGGGACGGATCGCTTTACCGTCGGGCATATTTTCTGCCAATGGCATCACCCCGACAAGGTTTATATCCGCGCCTCGTTTTGCCGTAGAGATGAGCGTTCCGGCGACAGCCGCCGCGCCGGAGAGATCTGACTTCATCAACCATTGCCCGGTATTTGGCTTGAGACTTATCCCGCCAGTATCAAATGTAATGCCTTTGCCGACAAGTGCGAGAGGGGCGTCATTGGAGCCGCCGCCCATATATTCGAGCACAAGGAGGCGCGGATCATGAACGGATCCTTTGCCGACACCCAAAATGGCGCCCATACCCTCGCGTTCCATTTCGCGAACGCCCATGACAGAGATTTTCAGGTTTGGAATGCCGCGGGCTTCTTTGCGAACGCGGTCGACAAAACTTTGCGGATAAATGTCCAGGCCCGGCGCATTGCCGAGATCGCGGACCATATCCACTGCATCTGCAAGACCTTCATAATCAGCCTCCATCAAATCATCTGACGCAGCTGTATCGTCACTGATGAAAATGACGTCCCGGTCCTCAGGCTGATCACCCGTTTTATAAGTATCGAATCGATACTCGCCGAGGCGGTAACCCAAAGCCAGCTCCGCGCTTGGCGTGTTGCTCTGCGTTTGCAGCCCCTCCACGATGATGGACAGCTCACCTTTCCCAGGAGCCTTCGCAGCATGTCCACCCAAATCGTGGAGATCACGCCGGGTCAGTGTTTCGCCGCCGGTTCCGATAACCGTCACAGATTTAGCTCCGCCCAAGCCGTAAAAAGTTTTGCTGATCCCGAAAGCGCCCTTAAATTCCGACGCATCCATTGCGCTCTCAACCGCATCCGATATGTCGCCACCCATTTGTGTCGGCAGGTTCAAGGCTTCGCCCACATAAACGACAATATTCTCACCCGCAGACCTGTTCGAGGTCGCGAAGGAAATATCATCCGCGAAAGCCGGAAGCGCCAATATAGACAGAGCGGCTGTCGTGAGCGCTGTTTTTAAGTGGGATGAACGCATGAGAAATCTCCGTAAGTGAACATATATAGTTACGGCTGAAAATGCTGTCGGAGCAAGATAATTATCGAAAGCCGTAAGACAGCTCCCCGCCTTGTGATTTATCTTCGGCGCTTTAGATAAAACACGCTGGGATAGGTATCCGTTTTGACGTGATAACACTCCCATCCTTGCAGCCCGAAATTATTGAGAAAGGTCTCGCTATTTTCGCGAATTGCGTCTCCCGTCATTCCCTTTTGTGCGGGTTGGACAATTTTATATTCCCATCTGTCTGACATGATGCCTGCCTATCTTTTCAAATAAAGTCGGTTGAGATGCCCATATGGAACAACAGAAACGAGTTCCCACCCTTCGACGCCTAATCGGGTTAAACGGTCTTGAATGACTCCGTCCACATTATCAGGCTTATTATTCCAAATGGAGGTCTTCACGGTCTCCACCTTATATTGCCATCGTCGGTCACTCATCTTTCGTCTCCTTTTTCAATCTGCCCTGCTTCCGCAAAGCCTCACGCAATGCCCATTCAATCTGCCCATTGAGCGAGCGCAGATCATCCGCGGCCCAGCCTTTCATCGCGGCCAGCACATCAGCGCTGATCCGTAGAGGGTATGATTTTTTATCCGGCATTGCGTGGGGGCGCGCTTTAGTAAAGCGACCCGGTATTTACGACGGGCTGGGTGGCTTTGTCGGAACATAAAACAACCAGCAAATTGGACACCATGGCCGCTTTGCGCTCCTCATCCAGTTCAACAATATTATTCTTGGCCAGACCTTCAATCGCGTCTTCAACCATCCCGACCGCGCCTTCGACAATTTTCTTACGCGCGGCGATAATCGCACCGGCTTGCTGACGCTGGAGCATCGCACCGGCAATTTCAGGCGAGTAAGCCAAATGAGAAATTCGGGCCTCAATTACATGAATACCGGCTTGAGCCAGACGGTCCTGAATTTCGTCACGTAATCTGTCAGAAATTTCCGTTGGGTGAGACCGCAGTGAAATTTCATCAGGCGCGTGTTGGTCATAAGGATAGCTGGTCGCCATAGCGCGGATAGCGGCCTCTGACTGAATTTGCACGAAACTCTCATAGTCATCGACATTGAAAACAGCTTCCGCACTGTCATTGACTTCCCAGACAACGATAGCCGCGATTTCAATCGGTGAGCCGTCCAACTCATTGACTTTCAGCTTCCCGCTTTCAAAATTGCGTACACGCAGACTGATTTTCTTTTTCGTAAAAAACGGATTGTTAAAGCGCAGGCCCGGCGTGCGGACCGTGCCGATATATTTCCCGAACAGGGACAGCACTGCCGATTGGTTTGGCTCAACCTTATACAAGCCCGACAATCCAATGATCAGGATAGGTAGACCCAAAAAGAGCGCCACCAACTTCATCGCCTTCGCCTCAACGCCAATCACGACAAAAATCATGGCTGCCGTCAACGCCAATAGGATGAATAAGAACGGTATGCCGCTCACAGATTTGACTTCTTTCTCTCTAATCTCGGCCATGTCTCTCTCCTTTTTGAAACCCTAAAGAAATAATATCTCGCCCTAGCACAGACGAATGAAATGATATCATTTTAATATCACATATTGTTTTTCGATAAGTTACGCAAGAGGAACAGACCAAGAAAAAACGCCGCCCGGCGGACGGCGTTGATTCAAAACGAAATTTTTCAGACGCTATTTGACGTCCAACACCTCTTCCAAAAACTCCGCCTGCCGTCTTTGATAATAAAGTTGGTTGTCCAATTTGCGCCATCCATGCCCTTCGTCAGGGAATCTGATGAAAGGAGCGTCAATGCCATTGGCGCGCAAAGCGCGGACCATGGTTTCCGTTTCTGCAATATCAATACGCGGATCCATTGCACCGTGGGAAAAGAGAACGGGGACTTTTATCTTATCCGCATTTCGGATGGGCGATTGCTTGGTATAAAAATCGCGCCATTTGTCTTCCGTGATATCGCCATATTCAATCCTGTCTGAGGCTTTAAGCGCAGGGCTGGCAACCTCCAATGCCGTGACCCAATCCGCGACGCCGTAAAGCGATACGCCCGCGATAAAGGCATCCGGATATTCGCTTAGTACCGCATTTACGGCATAACCGCCATAGGACCCGCCCAAGACCGCCGCACGGGAGATATCGACCTTCGCGGCGAGCGCATCTGACTCCAACATATCAACGAGATCCCGAATGGAATCGAGCCGCTTTTCGCGGTCATCTAATGTCGTATATGTGCGGCCAAATCCGGTAGAACCGCGAACATTGGTCTGAAACACGGCGATACCGCGCGAGACAAGATATTGCGCTGTGGGATTATAGCTGGGCCGCGCCTGCGCCGTCGGACCGCCATGCACCATAAAAACAACAGGTGGTTTTTCATCCGAATTTACCTCCGGCATATAAAGTAAACCCTGCACTTCCACACCGTCACGCGCAGGCATGCGGATGGATTGGGGCTTAACCAAGGAGGCTTTGTCTAACTCGCCGTAATTGGAGGTGTAGATAGATTTCAGTACATAGCTAGCAAGGTCCAACACAAATATATCACCCGGTCTGTCCGGCCCACTGACACGCAAAACCGCGGCGCTATCATTGCAATCAATATTATAAACGCCGCGCGGAAAATCAGGACGTGAGACAAAGATATCGCCATCTTCAATCATTAGTCCGGAAAAGCCGTCCCTATTTGTCATATAAAGAATGCGCTCCCCACATAGTTTGACGGAATCTACGTCAACATTGCGCCGCGGTGTGTCCAACAGAGACATCTTGCCTGTTTCAAGATTTACTTGAGTCAGTGCTGCAAATTCCCGCCTGAGATTTGTTGCAAGAAAAAGCGTTTCATCATTGAGAAATTCCACACCCGCATCCGTATGATTGGCGCGCGGCGTCGGGTCCGATAAAAGGCGTCTTTTGCCACTGTCGACATCAAGAACAAAGAGCTTATCAGAATCCTCGCCAACAGACTCTGAGAGGATAAGGCGTGAGGCATCATCATTCGCAGCCTCTACAAAATTCCCATATTTCCCTTGATAGACACGTTTGGACTCACCGCTTTCCAAATCCATCACGTAAATATCGAAATCCAGTCCATTACGTTCTGTGCTGGCATAGGCAATTTTTTCACCGTTAGAACTTGCCGCACCATAGGACCGGAATCCCTTTTCAGTCGCAGGCAAGATTAGCTTAGCGTCACGACGCTCCGCATTCCAAAGAAAATAATTCTCTCGCTCATCCCCGTCATTATCTGAACCATAAAGAATGTCGCCGCTGGGCAGGATGTCGAAAAAAGTCACGCCGCTGCCTGTTGTAATTTGTTGCCAATCCGAGCCGTCGGGAGGACTGACATAGATTTGCCGCTCGCCGGATTTTGCCGAAATTATGGCAACATATTTTCCGTCCGGCGCAATTTTCGCCTGTAAAGCGCCCTGCGCCATGACAAAGGGCGCGGCGGCACTCGTTCTGTCAACCTCTGTCACACGCGGCGTTTCATAGCTGAGATCTGTGTCCGTCTCTACTTGGTCGTTTGATACGGGGTTCGTGCAACCCAGTATGACCAAAGCCGTAAATCCCAATAAAATACCACGCATAACTGTTTCCCATACAAATCCACTTGCCTGTAAAGGCTAAAGCTTTTGGGGTGGGCGAAGCAAGTACAATGGTCTATGCCGCCGCCATGTTTGAAACCGCCCTATTTATAAGCGCCTTTACGACGCTATTCGTCATTATAGATCCGCCCGGCTGTGCGCCGATTTTCGCGACACTGACCAATGGGACGTCGCGGAAACATCAACGCATGATGGCATTTAAGTCCGTGGGCATTGCCGCCGTGATCTTAATTGGCTTTGCCTATGCCGGGGAATGGTTATTTGCCAAATTGGGCATTAGCCTAGACGCGCTCAGAATCGCCGGCGGCATCATGCTCTTCATTATCGGACTGAACATGGTGTTTGAGAAACGCACGGAAACGCGGGAAGATCGCGCGGATGAGCTGCTGGAAGAAATCGAAAACCCTGAAGATATATCCGTATTTCCCATGGGCATTCCCATGATTGCCGGGCCCGGCACAATGGCAACACTTCTTATCTTGATGAAGGAAGCTGAAACCAATGGTGCTCAACTCGCCATATTGAGCGCGCTCGTTCTCACTTTGGTTATCACGCTCATAACCTTTTTGATTGCCGGACCGCTTATCAAACTTATGGGGAAAAATTTTACGGATATCCTGACGCGAGTTTTGGGCGTCTTGCTTTGCACCCTCGCCTCACAATTCGTATTGGACGGCATCAAAGGCGCTTTGTTGTAAAACATAAAAAAAGCCCCGGTCCGAAGACCGAGGCCGCATACTTTATGAAAACCCCTTACTTGGCGGCATTTTCAATCGCTTCACCCGTGCTTTCGATGTCTTGGCCTGCGCCTTGAATTGTGTTGCACGCCGTTGCTGACATAGCTGCGAGTGTGACAACAGCCATTCCGGCCCATTTAAATGCGTTCTTCATAATGAAACTCCTCTGGTGTTATATGGAGTTAACGCCGAACACCTGAAAAGCGTTCCAATTGTGATTTAGAAAATTCGTCTCAAACAACGTTATAATGTTGTTCAATTTCTTTCAGGGAGTGTCACCCAACAAAAAAGCCGCTCCCCGAAAGAAGCGGCTTGAATTTTAGCATTGGAAAGAAATCTACTCTTCAGCAGGCGTTTCTTCTGCGGCGGCTTCCTCAGCTGGCGCTTCTGCAGCTTCTTTAGCAGCAGCTTCAGCGGCCTTTTTAGCTTCTTCAGCCGCTTCTTTGGCTTCGGCTTCAGCGGCAGCGCGGGCTTCGGCTTTTTCTTTACGTTCTTCGATACGCTCTAGGGCTTTCTGGCCTGGCTTCCCTTTTTCAGGGTTGTTGCCGGCTTTCCATTCCCAGAGACCGGCTGCGCCGAGGAAACGAGCTACGCGTTCTGTTGGACGCGCACCTTTTTTGAGCCATTCCTGAACCTTTTCAACGTCGAGCTTGACGCGGTCTTCGCTATCTTTTGGCAACATTGGGTTATAGGCCCCAACTTGCTCGATGAAGCGGCCATCACGCGGCGCGCGGACATCAGCCGCAACAATGCGGTAATAAGGACGTTTTTTGGCGCCGTGACGGGCCAGACGAAGTTTAACAGCCATGTTTGAATTTCCTTTGAGTTGGCGTTCTTAAATTAGTTTATTTCTTTTTCCCGAAGGGCGCGCCGAGGCCGGGAAGACCTCCACCGCCAAGACCAGGCAATCCGCCCCCGCCCAAACCCGGCAGTTTACCTTTGCCAAGCAATTTTCCCATTCCGGGTGGCAGAGACTTAGTCATTTCTTCAATTTGTTCAGGCGTCATATCCGCGGGGTTGGGCAAGCCAGATTTGGCCCCGCTCATCCCACCGGGCATTTTTGGCATACCGGGCATACCGCCCATCGCTTGCATCATACCGGCCATGCCGCCTTTGGACATTTTCTTCATCATATCCGACATTTGGCGGTGCATTTTCAGAAGCTTATTCACCTCTTGCACGGACATGCCTGATCCGGCGGCGATACGCTTTTTGCGAGACGCTTTCAGGAGTTTCGGATCGCGGCGTTCCGCCGGCGTCATAGAAAGGATAATCGCTTGTTGCTGCTTTAGCAATTTATCATCAACGCCGCCTGCGGCATCGAGCTGTTTCTTCATTTTCCCCATGCCGGGCATGAGTTTCATGAGGCCGCCCATACCACCCATTTTTTGCATCTGGCCGAGCTGTTTAGCGAGATCGTCAAGGTCGAACTGACCCTTACGCATTTTCTCAGCGGCTGCTTGGGCCTCTTTTTCGTCAATAACCTGAGCGGCTTTTTCGACGAGTGAAACAATATCGCCTTGGCCTAAAATACGGCCTGCGAGGCGCTCGGCGTCAAAGGCTTCCAATCCGTCAAGTTTTTCGCCCGTACCGAGGAATTTGATCGGCAAACCGGTGACAGCCCGCATGGATAGGGCTGCACCGCCGCGGCCATCACCATCAATCCGCGTGAGAACCAGACCTGTGAGAGGCAGGCGGTCATGGAAACGCTTAGCTGTTTCGACCGCGTCTTGACCCGTGAGTGAGTCCGCGACGAGGAGCGTTTCAATTGGGTTTGTTTCATTGGCGATGGCTTCGACTTCGTCCATCAGCTCATCATTAATAGTCGTCCGGCCGGCAGTATCGAGGAAGACGACATCATAGCCGCCCTTGGCGCCTTCGCTCATAGCGCGTTTGGCAATCTCTAAGGCTGTCTGACCTTTGACGATTGGCAGGAAGCCCGTTCCGGCCTGTTCAGCCAGCATGCCCAGCTGGTCCATCGCCGCCGGACGGTTTGTATCAAGCGAGGCGAAGAGGACCTTTTTCTTCAACGCCGTACGCAGATATAGACCGAGCTTACCCGTCGTTGTCGTCTTACCTGAGCCTTGAAGGCCCGCCATTAAAATGGCGACAGGTGGACGTCCGGCGAGATTTAGCTCGCTGGCTTTCGCTGCTTCGGCTTTATCAGCTTCGTCATCGGACAGCGTGCCGCCCAGCATATCGATGAGGGCGTCATTGACGATCTTGATGACCATCTGACCGGGTTTGATGGATTTGATGACTTTTTCGCCGACGGCTTCTGTGCGGACTTTCTCGACGAATTGTTTGACGACAGGCAAAGCGACATCGGCTTCGAGCAAAGCAATGCGGATTTCGCGCATGGCTTTATTAACGTCGGATTCGGACAGCGCACCGCGACCGGTAAGACCGTCAAAGACGTTTCCTAACTTATCTCCAAGCGCTTCGAACAAATGTTCAAACCTTTCTTTAGCACAACGCAAAAACCCGCGGCGAACGAAACTCGTCGACCACGGTACCCCGTCTGCATCCTGCACAGCGCGGAGCGCAGAGTTAAAACTGCGCGAATGGCGGCCCTCTACGGGACGAAGGGCGGACTGTCAACAGAGATGAGGGGCGCCGTAACAGGCTTACCCTGTCGCACGTAAATCCGATACGGAGATTGGACGAGCAACGGAAACATCCTCCCGTTCTTTCATTCGTCTATCCTGACGGACAGGCATTTGAATCGTGAATATTGTCCCCTCGCCCAGCTCGCTTTGAATATGGATACGTCCGCCCATTTTCTCAACCAGATTTTGGGTGATAGCCAGCCCTAGGCCCGTACCTGTCGTTGTGGATGAGAGACGGTTATCGACCTGTTCGAACCGATTGAAAACCCGCCCAACATCCTCCGCCGGAATACCAACTCCTGTATCTCGGACAAACATACAAAGTTCTATTAATCCATCATGATTTTTGACTGGGCGAGATTGCAGCATGACGTCGATGCGGCCATCGGCCGTGAATTTGACAGCATTCCCAATCAAATTATTCGCAATCTGTCGTAGACGGGACTCGTCACTGATAATGCGCGTCGGGACATTTTCCGGCCAATGAAGTTCAAGGATTAAGCCTTTGTCAATCGCCGCCGGTCTGTTCAATGCGACCAGCGATTCGAGCATGGCTTTCAGGTCAAATGGAGCGAAAGAAAATTCCGCTTTTCCCGCATCGAGTTTCGACAAATCCAAAACATCATTAATGATTGTTACCAACCCCGTCGAACAGCCATCAATAATATCGACATAATTCGCCTGTGTCGGAGTCATTTCAGTTCGCTTTAGTAATCCGGCCATCCCGATGACTCCATTGAGCGGCGTCCGGAGTTCGTGTGACATATTGGCGAGAAAGTTGGATTTGGCCAAATCGGCCTGCTTTGCCAGCCGAATATTGTCTTCCAGCAATCGAAACATGTGATGCATAGAAACAGAAAAAACCGCGAGGCCCGTCGACACAATTGAGAAGGCGATCGTGGTCTGAACGGCCCGCATAAAGGCGCGTGTTTCATATGCAATTGGGTCGACACCAACAGGCACAGGCCATCCCATGGAAGCCGAATAAAGATACCAGACAACAGTCAGTGAGGAAAAAGCGTATATTAACACCATTCGCCAACCGGAGATAAATCCGTTAATAACGGCACCAGCCACTAACAGAGGTAACATTGCGGAATTGATCCCTGTTTGGTCGGGCAAGGATGTCGCTAAAATGCCCAATAGCATCAAAATGGAGTAAAATGCGGCAAAGCCCATAAAAGCCTTCGAATATCGCAAAATATGTGTTGCGGCGAATATGACAGCAATTGCACTAATTGCTATCCAATGATCCAAGGTCCAATACCCATAAGTGTAGCTCATAAAGCCTAAATTGATGAACTGAGAGAGCACGAACACCCATCCCAACATATAAACTGCGCGTGTACGCAATAGGTCCGCAGCGCCTATATTTGGGTCTATGCGCAAAAAGCGCTCATATTTAGCTAAGAGTTGTCTCACCTAACCCTATCCAATCATGTACCCTGTATAGGAGGTGAGAGTTATGAAAGCGTTGATTAAGTTGCTTCTTTAAAAGCCAAATGCGTAGAACAATAAGCGCTGAAAATGCTGCACTACCGCCATTTTTTTCCAATAAAAAAGGCTCCTCTAGAGGAGCCTTTTCACATTCAATTCGGATTGATACGCTGACAAATGCCTACGCTTTAACCGTGTGAGGCTGGCTAGCATTCTTTTTGGCTGTCTCAACCAAAGCTGCGAAAGCTTCTGGCTCATTCGCAGCCATGTCGGCCAAAACTTTCCGGTCAATTTGGATTCCGGCTTTATTCAGGCCATCCATGAAGCGGCCATATGTTGTGCCGTGGGCGCGGGCCGCAGCGTTGATACGCTGAATCCAGAGCGCACGGAACTGACGCTTTTTCAGTTTCCGGCCGATATAAGCGTACTGACCCGCTTTTTCGACAGCTTGGTTTGCAATCCGGAATGTATTCTTCCGGCGGCCGCGATAGCCTTTTGCTTGTTTCAAAATCTCTTTATGACGTGCGGATTTGGTTACGCCGCGTTTAACTCGTGCCATGATAATTCTCCGGTAATAGGTGTAGGGCGGCGCTTAGCCGTAGGGCATGTATTTCTTTTTGATCACTTTAGCATCGCAGTCTTTGAGGACTGTTGTGCCGCGCAGCTTACGAATTTGATCGTTTGTACGCTTGATCATGCCGTGGCGTTTACCCGCCTGACCTGCTTTTACCTTACCGGATTTGGTAATTTTAAAGCGCTTTTTCGCGCCTGACTTCGTTTTCATTTTGGGCATTTCGGTCTCCAATAATAAGGGCCACTGTCCAAAACGAAA
>JAHDFA010000043.1:5027-18875 GCA_020628495.1 Hellea sp. | reverse complement strand
CTGACTACTGGCTGCACAGTGCATCCTTGTCATACTCAGCTGACTCCTACGTCGTTCGTGTCGGTGTGAACAACGTCTTTGATGATGCTCCGCCACTGACAGATAATAACGCTTTGGGTAACTTGGGCGGTATTGGTTACGATATCGGCGGACGTACTTACTTCGCGAACGTGACGAAAACATTCTAAGCCCGTCTTAGACTTGTAAGAATAGAAAGCTCCGCTTCGGCGGGGCTTTTTTTATGGGCGAGGTGGGATGCCCAATCAAATAGCGGGCTTATTAAGTCGAGACAGTTGCGCGGCGATGATGATTAATATGCGAGCGAACAGTTTCCGGTGTCCGGTGAGATTGCTCCCGTGAAGCTCATTAATGTGCCGCCATGTCTCAATCTGCGAATTTACCAAGACCAAACTTGTAAGCGAGCTATGGCCGGACTTCGCCTGCGGCACCGGTAATAGGCGTTGATATGTCCGGACTTTCACACGACTACGTCGCTCGGACCTAAGGATTAGTGATATTCTCTGCCCGCTCGGCATCCTGTATAATCTACAGCTACGGCGCAAAAATCAGACCATCTGATCTCCGTTTATGGCCCAGGTTTTATAATGGAACAGTCACTTATGCGCAGTTCGAGTATGCGCAGTTCGAGGGACCTCTATGTTCAATCACATAAGCTGTAAGCCAAAGGGTTTTAGGTGCTGGGATCCATATCCGTGTTCATCATCAATGTTGACAGCAGAGCAAAAACAGGCCTGAAGGCAATCGATGTATGTCATGCAGCGTTGATGAGTCCTAACTCAACAAGCCTCTTATAGACACCATCCCACCGACAAATAATCGGCCCGAAGACCCGGTTCTCTTTTGCGCCTCTTGCGGGTTTACTTTACCTCAGGGATGTCCGCTTTCATTTCCTGACCGAACCGGGCGCTGTTTCTGGCCTTTAGGGCGGCTTTCACTTCCGGTAGAGTCGCGATTTCCTTCAATGTTTGGATATCCTGCGCCATCTGGGCGGAGCCGGTGAATAAATCATTGATTTGCTCTTCGATTGTCTTCTGTCGCGGGAAGATCTTGATGCGAACATCTTCATCCGCGTCAATCTCGGCCAAGCGCTTCGCGGCGTCTATGGCTGTCATTATTCCGCCAAGTTCATCGACGAGGCCAATCTCTTTGGCCTGTGCACCGGTCCAGACGCGGCCCTTTGCGATTTCTTTGACGCGCTCAAGCGGCATGTCGCGGCCATTGGCGACGCGCAGTGTGAAATCATCATAGATGTCCTGCAACTGTCCACGGTAAGCCTCGGCCTGGCTTGGTGTGAACGGCGCATCGGCTGAATAGGCGCCCGCATATTCGCCGCCAACCGTGATGCCCTCAATATTATAGCCGACTTTGGCGAATGTGCCTTCCAGCGCAATTTTGCCGCCAAAAACTCCGATGGATCCCGTGATCGTCTGGGGTAGGGCAACGATATGATCGGCATGCGCAGCTACATAATAACCGCCCGAGGCTGCATATTGACCCATCGAGATCACAATTGGCTTCCCGGCCTCCTTTGCGCGATCCGCTGCTGCGAGAATTTGGTCAGACGCGGCGGGACTGCCCCCCGGGGAGGAGACGCGAAAAACAATCGCTTTGACCTTCTTATCCTTCAGCGCCGCATCAAATCCGGCGGCCACTGTATCGCCGCCCATGGAAATGTTTGGCGAGAAAATTGACCCGCCCGAAGATTGACCCGGCAGGACCGTGCCTTGCCCGCCGACAAAGGCAATCGTGTTTGCGCCGCTTGTTGTCCCGGGGCCGTAGGTCGCAATATCGGTGAAGACGATTTTATCATTTCCCGTTTTCTTACGAACATAATCTTTCGCCGTTTCGATATGGCCGAGTTTGTCAACCATACCGGCCGCCAATGCATCCTCTGCGCTATGCGGCGCGGCCATGAGAACCTGTTTGATTGCAGGTGCCGTCATTTCGCGATCCGCCGCAATTTGAGAGACGGCATTCTCATAGATGGAGGTTAGATAGCTTGTGGTCGCTTCGCGGTGAGCATCTGTAAAGTCCTTTTGGGTATAGCTATTGACCGCATTTTTATATTCATGGAATTGAAAAAACTCCGGATCAGCATCCAGCTTCTCCATAACGCCGCCATAAAATTCAGTCTCTGAGCGCATGCCAGAAACGGCGAAACCGGTTGTATCCTGTATCCAAATTTCATCTGCGGCGGATACGGCCTGATAGGACATCAGGGATGTGCTCTCAAAACCCTGCGCATGGGCAATCACAAATTTTCCGGATGTTTTGAAATCCAGCAGGGCCAGACGTAGCTCCTCCGCACTGGCGGGGGCCATGCCGAAACTTTCCGCGCGGATGAACACACCTTTGACCGAATCATCCTTTTTCGCGCGGTTGAGCGCGTAAACTGTATCCACGACGGAGTTTGGGCTGTCACCGAACAAAGATTCGCCCACAGAATGATCAATCATCGGCTGGCGTAAATCGAGCGTCAGAATTTTGTCCGGTGTCTTTTCTCCAATTGCGGACAGGGCACCTAGAATTCCGAAAAACATGAATATCAGAATAAGCAGAACAAAAAAGCCGAATATGCCGGCAATCGTTCCGGCCATTGTGATAAAGAACTGGCGCATGCGAATCATTCCGTTTTAGAATTTAAAGATGATCTTTGTCTCACGGTGAAAAGCCGTGAAGCGTAGGACCTCGTTATTTGTTGTTAAACGATAAGGACTTGCCCGCAAGCCCTCTTTTCGGGCTTTTCACAGTTTGGACCTGTTCGGACCTCCGCGCAGGTGACTGCGATGAAAGTCAGCGCTCTGACATTTTTTGGCCAAAACCCGTTGCGTTGAGGGGGCGCGCCTATTATGAGGCCGCTCACGTCTGACATCTATGTCATATTGGGGCGTAGCCAAGCGGTAAGGCATCGGGTTTTGATCCCGTGATCGTTGGTTCGAATCCAGCCGCCCCAACCATGTTCACAGCACAGCCTGTGATTAAGTTATTGATTTTAATATAGCTTAAGAAGAAAGCCGCCAGTTTTACACATTGTGCTCTTGGTTGTGGACAAAATCCGCATTTTATGTTACATAATAACAAAATAAAGTTCATCTAGTCCGACATTTTGCAGGAAATTCGCTTGCACTCCATTGCGGGTAATGTTTGATTAAGAAAACAGCCTGTCTTAACAGGCAATGATTACGCGCTGAAAAAACAGTGCGAACGTATTTGGAGGACGTGAGTGGTGAATTTAAAACCCGCCCGTATTGCACTTTGTGCTGGACTTTTGGCCTCAGCCCCTGTCGGCGTGTCTACTCTGGCGCATGCGCAGGATGCTGACGCAGCCGTCAACGAATATGTTGATGTACTCAATCAAATTCAAAATGTGAAAATTGCCACGGCGCAGCGCGAGCTTATGACGGCGCGTCAAACGGCTAATGCAGATCGCTTGCGGGCGCAGATTCAGAAGGTCCCGGAAACGAAAGCCGCTGTTCGCGGCATCGTGACGAAAATGGTCGCTGAAATTGAAAAGGTCATCGAATCGGATTTGCCATTCCGCATAGAAGAGCGTTCAGCCCGTCTGAACCGTTTGCGCAGCCTGCTTGCAGAGGAGGGGACGCTCGATTCCGATCTCTTCCGCCGTGCGATGACGCTTTATGATATCGAAGCCAATTACGGCTATACAATCTCTGCCTATACGGGTGACCACCCGACATCCCCCGGCCGCCGCATTGCTGCGTGTCGGGAAGATATTGAGTCCCCTACATGCAATTTGTCAACAGATCAGAAGAAGCAGCTCGAGGGCGGCATGTCGCTCGACGATATTGCTGATACCGTTCGTGATGGAAACTACGTCCATTTCGGGCGTTTGTCCTATATTTATCTCGACCTGGACAGCCGTGAAGGCTTCCGGTGGAGTAAAGATGCGAATGGATGGGAGCCGCTCAGCTCCGGTGATATTTTGAATGCTCGTAAATCCGTCCGCATTGCGCGCGGTGAGAGTGCCCCCGGTGTCGTCACGGCGCCAATTAAAGTGCAAGCGGCGCAATAGCGCCGGAATTATAACCCCGAACGGATATGGGGCGGCGGTGCAGCCGGCTACCATTTCCGTTGAATGTAAAAGCAGCCTGGAAGGAAACCATGTTAAAATCTTCAATCGCCAAGCGCCTCATGCTGGCCGGTGTTGCAGTTGGACTGCTCGCCAGCCCGGCCCAGGCCCAGCTTGATACCGCACTCAGTGTGGCAAAGTCTTCGACAGCCGCGGCCGCGGCGTCTCAGCGTCAAGTCGAGCAACTGGATGACCAAGCCGATAATGCCGTTCGTGAATTCCGCGCGGTTTTGCAGCAAAAAGACAATATCGAATTGTTCGTTGCGCAGCAGGAAATTTTCCGGGCGTCACAGCAGAGCGAGATTACATCTTTGCAGCGTCAGCTTGGCACTGTTGAGCAAATCAAACAGGGCATGAGCCCCATGATGCTGAAAATGGCTGCGGCGCTGGAGGACAGCATCAAGGCCGACCTTCCATTCAACATTAATGAGCGTCTGGCGCGAATTGAAAATGTTAAATCCGTTCTCGGTGATCCGAATGTATCGCCCGCCGAGCAGTATCGCCGCGTTTTGAATGCGTATAAAATCGAAGTTACATATGGCATGGGCATCGATTCATATCAGGGTGCACATCCAACCAAGCCCGGCAATGTCGTGAACTTCATCCGCTTTGGCCGGACGTCTCTGGTCTTCGTTTCCAAGGACGAAAGCGAAATCGCGATTTATGATTTGGACAATAAGAGCTGGAATCAGCTGGAGGGCGCTGACGCCATTCAACTCCGTCAAGCTATCCGTATTGCCAAGGGCGAAGCTGCCCCCGGACTGGTCTTCGCACCGGTCATGGCCAAGTAGAATAAGGGAATTAATAACATGAGCGTCAAAATGAAATTCATCTCAAAAGCGACGGCGGCCGTGTTCGGTTCCGCCCTGCTGTTGTCGGCGGGTCCGGCTTCGGCTCAAATCAACTCGGTTGATGCCCTTCTGAACGATATCCGTCAGAACGCGGCGAAGGTTGAGCAGGAAAACCGTCAGCGCGAGCAACAGTTCCGCCAGCGCGCCAATCAGCAAACAGCCATGTTGAGCACAGCGCAACAGGAGTTACGCCAGCTGGAAGCCCGCGCCGCGAATGTTGAGCGGTCTTTCGCCGCTAACCGTGCGCAAATCGACAGACTGGAAAATGAGCTGCGTGCAGCCCAAGGTGATTTCGGTGAAGTCTTTGGTCTCGCCCGTTCAAAGGCCGGTGAGTTTAAAGCGCTTCTCGACAGTTCTTTGATTACAGCGCAATATCCAAAGCGAACAGCCGTTCTGGGCCGTATCGCGGAATCCAAAGCACTGCCATCTGCGGAAGATTTGAACAGCATTTGGGAATCCATGCTGCAGGAAATTAAAGCGCAGCGCCAAGTCGCAGAGTTTACAGCCCCGGTTGCGAATATTGATGATGGTGCTGAACAGGCCGTTACACGTGTCGGGCCATTCTCTGTCTTTACCTCCGGCAGTGCGCAATTCCTTGAATATCAGAAGCCTGATGCTGAATCAGGTGCCAACGCCCCGCTTCTGGCAAAGCTGCCAAGCCAGCCGGGTGGTCAGATTTCATCTGCCGCTAAGAAAGTGGCTTCTGCCGCTGACGGTCAATTGGTCTATGCGCCACTGGATCCGACACGCGGTGAGTTGCTGAAATCTTTCGAGCGCGTCCCATCCTTTATGGAGCGTCACTGGGTTCAAGGTGGTAACATTGGTAAGTTCATCATCATTATGGCGGCTTTAGGTGTGTTGTTCGGTATCTTTAATATCATCCGTCTCTTCTTTGCGAAAATGGCCATTAACGGTCAGAAGCGTAAGGCCCAGCCGTCCAAGTCAAATGCACTTGGCCGCGTCATGTTGGCATATGAAGGTGCGCAGAATAAAGATGCGGACACTGTTGAGCTGAAACTCGACGAGGCCATTTTGCGGGAATCACCGAAATTCGAATTCGGCTTGAACATCCTGAAGCTTTTGGCCGGTGTTGCTCCGCTCCTCGGTCTCTTGGGTACGGTTACCGGTATGATCCAGACCTTCCAGGCGATGATGATCTACGGAACAGGTGATCCACAATTGATGGCCGGCGGTATTTCTGTCGCGCTCGTGACCACAATGTTGGGTCTCTATGCGGCTATCCCGCTCCTCGTCCTTCACAGCTTCTGTGCTTCCATGGCGCGCTCTATTCAGGGCACATTGGAAGAGCAGTCTGCCGGCATCGTTGCCCGTCACGTGGAAACACGCGGTCTGGGTACCGGTTCCAGCATCGCTTAGGGTTAACTGAACGCAAGACGACGAAAGGCCTACGCCATGGAAAATGTCTTCAACGGTCTCCAGGAATTTCTGGGGACCGGCGGTAACATCCTCTTTTATATCATGATCCTGACGTTCTTTATGTGGACGTTCATCTTGGAGAGGTTTGCTTATTATCTCTTCGCGCACAAACCTCTCAAAGCTCGGCTGATGTCGGAATGGGATGCGCGGGATGACAAAACATCTTGGAGAGCGGACGCCATCAAAGATGAGCTTGTCAGCCAAGTCAAAGAGCGCACAGGTGCCAATGTCGGCATCATCAAAACGCTGGTTGCCCTCGCGCCCCTTATGGGTCTGCTGGGAACTGTGACCGGCATGATTGAAGTGTTCGACGTCATGGCGCTGTCCGGATCGTCTAACGCACGCCTGATGGCGGGTGGTGTCTTTAAGGCAACCATTCCGACAATGGCGGGTATGATGGCTGCACTTTCAGGGCTTATCTTCGCGACAATTTTGCCGCGGATGAGCGCCCGGGAAACAGCACGCTTTGCCAATGATCTCGACGAGCACACTGCTCCTGTCGCGGCCTAATCGGCTTATAGAAAGGAAAATGCTATGAGACGCAGCCGTAAAAATCAGGGGGGTGATGAAGGCGAAGTTGATATGACACCGATGCTCGACATCGTATTTATCATGCTCATCTTCTTCATCGTTACTGCGACGTTTTTGGACGAAACCGGAATCGATTTAACGCAGCCTCCGCCTCCGCCGGACGATATCAATACGCCGCCTTCAAATAATCCGGCCATCACAGTCTATGTGGACAATCGCGATAATTGCGTTGTTGATGGGCGGTCCTTGGGATGTGATCGCGTGCTTCTCGAAGTTGAAAAACTTCTGGCTGAAAAGCCGAACGCGGCCATCATTCTCCGTTTGGACGAGCAAGCCTCGCATAAGACTTTGGTTATGTTGAAAGACGGTATCGATCAGAAGGGTTTGCCCAGTAAGATCGAGATTGTTCGCAATACCGGATAAGTTTTTTCCCGCGCCGTTTTTCGGCACGGGAAGCCCGCCGGCACGCTGGTCTTTTTCAGCGATTTCCGGTCAAATGTAATAATATCGCATTTGTATTTGCATTTGCGTTGTATTTGTAATAAGGTAACATCATGGCAAGACGCGGACGCACAGTCATCCCGGAAGAGGATACCGAATTAAACATGACGCCAATGTTGGACGTCGTCTTTATTCTTTTGATCTTTTTCATCGTTACATCCGTTTTTGTAAAAACGCCGGGCATTGACCCCTCACAACCTGAGGCGACACTTGACGGAGAGGTTAAGCCGACCATCCTCGTTGCGGTCAATGCGCAAAATGAAGTCTGGATTGACAAACGTCCTTATGACGTTGGCGAAATCCGCCCGATTATTCAGTCTATCCTCGCAGAAAGCCCAAAGGCCGAAGCGATTATCAAGGCTGATCGCGATGCCGAAGTCGGCATTGTCATGTCTGTCCAGGAATTGATGCAGGATCTGCAAATCAATACCCGCGTCGGAACCGAGTAGAAGGAGATATCCATGTCGAATGCTATCCGTTGGTTGGTTTTTACACCACTTGCTGCCGTTTTTACGGTTCTTCTCTTCCTCGCCATGCGGGCGTTGATCTCCAAGGATTTCGTGCCTCAGGATAAGTCGGACACGGCCAGTTTTGAAATCAATCCGAAAGTTGAAGATATTAAAGTTATCGAGCGTGAAACTAAAATTGACCAAGTCAAAAAAGTGATCACGCCACCGCCGCCGCCCATGATTGAGCGCGCGAAAGCGGACAAGCCGACCGAGAAAATTGCCTCCATTGAGGGCGCTGTTCCGGAATTTGAGTCGCCTAAAATTGACGCTTCAAACTTCAAAATTACGGTTTCAGACCGAGATGCGCAGCCCTTGGTACGTATTCCGCCTGTCGCGCCCCCTCGCTTTCTGCAGGGCGATAATTCCGGATATTGCAAAGTTCGCTTTGACGTGAGTCCGGAAGGTCAGCCGTTCAATATTACAACAACTGTGTGCACAACCAATGTGTTGGAGCGTGCGACGATTAAAAACGTTCAGAAGTGGAAATATAACCCGAAAATTGTCGATGGCCGTTCGGTTTCCCGTACGGGCGTTGAGACGACCATTCGGTTTAATCTCCAGGATGAGCGCGGCAAGATCCTTCCGGTGCCTTCCGGATATTAAACTGAATTATAAAGTCGCGTAACACATGCGGCTTTATTTAACGATTGCTTTGGCGATTGATTTAGTCGCTAAATAACGGACTCAATATCGGTCCCGGTGCTTCTATCGAACCGATATCAAGTGATAGGAAACTTCATTATGCACGGCCTTTATCCGTCAACATCATTGCGAGGCCGCGCAGTTTCTTTTGGGGTGGCGGCGCTCCTTTCGATTTGTATCATCGCTATGCCTCCCGCAGCTGCAGCGCAAAACAGCGTCGAAGCGGCTCAATCCTTCTCTGTCGAATCCGGTGAAATTGTCGACATGGCCTTTGACCTTGCGGCAGAGGACGACATGCCCGGCGCGATCCGCCTCTTGGACGAATTGGCCTTGAAGCCCGGCCTTACTGCTTTCGAGCGCTCCTCTGTCTCCCAGATGATTGGCGCCTATAATTATGAATTGGGCCATCTTTTTGAAGCCAAAGTTGCTTTTGATGCGGCTCTGGATGCGGGCGGTCTGACGCAAAAAGAATTGGACGGAATGAAGCCTATTTTGGCGAATATCGACGCTTTGGACAAACTTGGACTTTTAAAGCCGAAACCGGCTAAATCTGAGCCGAAACCGGAATCCGCGTTAAAAGCGCCGATCATCATCAAAACCGAACCCGTGCCGGAACAGGCAGATGACGCCGTGCTGATGGCCTCGGCTGAAACAAGAACAGAGGCGGCTCTGACGGCGACAGCGGAGCTGGATGAGGAGCCCGTATTGGTTCCGTCAGATGAACTCATCATAGCTGTTTTGGAGGGCGATGCGCCGGATACTCCAATTGTGGGTGCTCCGATTGTGAAAGAGGCCGCGCTCAAAGATTTGGATGATGACCGGGATGCGCAACCTCTGACCCGCGTGCCGCCCGAAATGCCGCGCCGATTCTTAGAAGGTGACAATTCGGGCTATTGCGATGTCCGGTTTAATGTCTCCCCCGAAGGGACGCCAGTAGATGTGGATACGACCCGCTGCACTGACTCGGAACTCGAGCGGTCAACCGTAAAAAGTGTTGAAAAGTGGACCTTTTCTCCCAAAATCGTGAACGGCCGCGCTGTTTCGCGCAGTGGCGTCGAAGCGAAAGTACGTTATGTTCTAACAGATGAGCGCGGAAAAAAACTTCCGCTGCCCTCCGGCTATTAATTAGCCGAAATTCTTACAGGCCGCCGCGATGTCGCGGAGGTCAAATTAAATCTAGGATCGTTTTGGTCTCAAAACGGTTCTTCACAGTGACGCAAAGTCGGCAGTGCCAATTCATGGCGCATTCGGTTTTGAATTACATGATTATTCCCGTGATTTTTCGGGGTAGTCGCTAACAGCAAGGATGGAATCATCATGACCTGCCATACTCTGACACGAAATTTGCGCACACGCGCCGCATCCATGTTGGGGGCCAGCCTGTTGGCTGTTGCTGCCATTGGTGTTTCTGGCGTCACATTGGGAAGCGCCGTCTATGCTCAGGACACTCCGGATGAAGGCCGTCAATTTGACGCCAAATCGGGTGAGGCCGTTAATAACGCCCAAACCATGGCGAATGCCGGTGACAATCTTGGTGCCGTGAATGCATTGAAAGCCGCCCTGAACCTGCCTGATCTGAACGCCTATGAGCGTTCAACCATGTATCAAATGCTGGGTCAGTATTCTTACCAACTCGACCGCCCGGTTGAAGCGCAGCAATTTTTCGAAAGCGCGATTAGCGCCGGCGGACTTCTCCCCAATGAGGTCGGCAATATTCGTGTCGTCATCGCGCAGCTGATGATCGGTAATGGTCAATATCGTGAAGGCGCGACACGCCTTGAAAACTATTTGAATTCCGGCGGACAGCAAAAGCCGCAATATATTGACCTTCTCGTTAATGCTTGGGTGCAGGCAGAAGATTATAATCGCGCCCTGCCATGGGCAGAAAAATGGTTTAACGCTGCGCGCCCGAAAGAGCGTAAGCATTTCGACCTTCTCAACTTCCTTTATAATAATCTGGGCATGCAGGGGCGTCAGGCGGATATTGTGAAAGAGATGATTGGACGCTGGCCCGAAGATAAAACCCTTTGGGATGCTTGGGCGTCCATGCTGGCCAATGGCGGGCGTGAGCAGGAAGCGTTTGAAGTCACCAAAATGCTCTATCTCGGCGGCGCTTTGAATGATGAGCAGGACCTGTTGAAAGTGGTTCAGTATTATTCCTTCTACGACATGCCGTATCAGGCCGCAGAAATTTTGGAACGCGAAATGAATGCGAACCGGATTTCCCGCACACCTGAAAAGCTAAAACAGCTTTCCGGTCTATTCCGTCAGGCGCGTGAATATAAGCGAGCCATCCCAATTCTAGAGGCCGCGGCCAGCCAATCCGGCGATGCGAAGCTCTATGCGGATTTGGGCGAGGCCCTCTATAACGAAGGCTCTTGTCAGAAATCAGAAGCCGCCTTCACGGAAGCGATTAACCGCGGATATGATGCGGGTAAGTCTTGGATGTTGATTGCGAACTGTCGTTATGACCGGACAAATGATCTGGATCGTCTGAATTGCGAAATGACCGATGCACAAATGGCGGAAGCCCCCATCACAAAGGCCCGCGAATCCGCGGTTGCCGCCTTTAACAAGGTTCCCAGCAATTCCCGCGAACGCTCCAATGCGGCGAAATGGGTTCAGTTCATCAATGCGGAAAAACAAGCGGTGGATCGTCGCTGCGAGTTTGAACGCAATGTCGAGCGGGAACTCTGCTATCAGAAAATCAAACAGGCCTATGACGCCGAAATTTTCACAGGCGGATTCAAACTTGATGATGCGAATTGTACGAAATTCAAAGCGGATTATGACGCGGAATTCCGTGTGAAAATAACCGAAGACGAATAACGTCAATTTTGATTTATAATTGGAAAGCCCGGCCCTCGCGCCGGGTTTTTTTATGTCCGCAAATATGAAGCACTCCGGCAAAGGTCAGCGATAATTTGAATAGTAAAATATTACACGCGTCGTTTTGTTCTTGCTATTATGTTAGTTATGTTATAACGTTATTTAATAACAAAGGAGGGTAGTATGAAAAATGTCGATTCAAAAATTATAAGCAATAACGGCGAGACAGCGTCCGAAGCCGGGCGCGCGAACGCCATTAGATATGGAATTGCGCTTCCCGCTGCGGGTGTCGTAACAGTTGCACTCACGCTTTGCATGGCGGGGTTTATCGCAACCGAATTTATCCCTCAGGAAAAACTGAGCACTGCGAGCTATGAAATAAATCCGCAGGTGGAGGACATTCCAGACCCAGAGCGATTGGAAAAACCGGACCCGCTGAAAGAGGTGGAAACACCGCCACCACCGCCGCGTATCGCAACCGATGACGCCGCAGCCGTGGATTTGCCCGTCATCAAAGTTGTTGGAAACGTCACCGAATTTGAAATGCGCGAAATTGATTTCGGACAGTCCTACAAATCTGTTCCGATTGATAAAGATCCAGTTCCTTTGGTACGAATCCCACCTGTTTTCCCGACCCGGTTTTTACAAGGCGACGTCTCGGGATATTGCCGCGTTCGCTTTGACATTAGCCCGGAAGGCTTGCCGCTCAATGTGGAGACGACGGTTTGCACGGACAAGCAGTTAAGATCCGCGACCGTCAAGTCGGTACAAAAATGGAAATATGCGCCGCAAATAGAAAACGGTCTGCCCGTCACGCGCACTGGGCTGAACACCACAATACGGTTTGATTTACAGGGTGATCGCGGGGAAACCCTGCCATTGCCAAGCGGG
This sequence comes from Hellea sp., assembly GCA_020628495.1. Lineage (GTDB taxonomy): Bacteria > Pseudomonadota > Alphaproteobacteria > Caulobacterales > Maricaulaceae > Litorimonas. The sequence goes on along the minus strand of JAHDFA010000043.1, from coordinate 6,573 downwards.
ATATAACGTTATGACTCATATATTTCGGAAAATCGTCATTTCAGCGTTGGGGTACACGTTTATGGCAGGCTCCGGTTTTGCTTTTGCAGAAGATGTGGAGCGGCAATTTTCGACGCAATCGGGAGAGTTGGTAAATAATACTTTGCAATTAGCCGAGGCCGGCCAGATTCAAAGCGCTCTGGACAGCCTTGAACATGCAATCAATCTGCTCGATTTGCAGCCCTATGAGCGGTCGACCATTTATCAAATGATGGGGCAATATTCCTATGAACTTGAACGCCCGAAAGACGCGCAAGCGGCTTTTGAAAACGCGATAAAAGCAGGCGGCCTTTTACCGGAAGAGGCGAAAAACCTCGAAGCTGTCATCGCGCAGCTCATGATTGGAAACGGCCAATTTCGCGACGGAGCGGAAGCGTTGGAGGCCTATCTGAGTTCAGGCGGTAACGAAAAACCGCAATATATCGACCTGCTCGTGAATGCCTGGGTTCAAGCAGAAGATTATCAGCGCGCTCTGCCTTGGGCAGAAAAATGGTATGAGACGGCGGAGCCGAAAATGCGCAAGCATTATGACCTCATGAATTTCCTCTACAATAACTTGGGCTTGGATGGCCGTCAGGCGGACGTCGTCGTCTCGACTGACGAATGAGCCGGCGCCATCTCTTGGCGTTCCCTTTGGTCGGGGGCGTCACTCTCGGCCTTGCCATGATAATGCAGGCCGTCATTGCATCTGAATTCGTGCCGCAGCCGACGGTCAGCTTCCGCGCCTCGCTCAACGCCTATATCTTAGAGCCGCAAATGATTATCTACGGAGAGATAAGAGGTCAAAACAGTGAAGTGTTCCTGAAATAGAACATCTAAACAAAGCCTGTTTATTCATCACTTGATTTAATTATTTTGATTTTGTTTTAAGGGGTGCCGGTATTTGATATCTGAGCCGCTCTAATGGCATCGAACGCCAATTGCCTCAGCTCGTAATTTGAAAGTTCTTCTTCAAAAGCGTCACAGGCCATATCCGCTTTTTTCGCGGCCATTTCCTGTTTTTTACGAGTTTTGAGGCGAAGTTCTCTTTCCGCTTTTTCTTGTGCGGTTTCATCTTCGTTACACTCGAATTCTTCACCTGTAAATTCATTCACGCAAATCATCGGACCTTCCATCATAGAAGCCAACATCAGTCTAGGGTAGATTTGCTCAATCCGTTCACACTCTTGCTTCAAAGTTTTGACATCTATTGCTTGGGTGTTGGCGGTTTTGCCAGCTGCCATTTTTGGTCCGCTAGACGTGCATCCCGCCGTCAAAACCAACAGTGACATTAAACTGATTAATTTTCCGCGCATTCCGCATACCCTTTCATGCAAAGGAACTGCCTTTATTCTAACCCAATACAGTCCAACGCAAAAGCATATTCCAGCGCCGTTTCTTTCAGGCTGTCATAGCGTCCGCTTTCGCCTTGATGGCCTGCATCCATATTTATCTTCAGCAAGATCGGCGCGTCGCCGGTTTGGTTTTCGCGCAATTTCGCTGCCCATTTCGCCGGCTCCCAATAGGT
>JAHDFA010000043.1:0-4927 GCA_020628495.1 Hellea sp. | reverse complement strand
CGCCGGTTTGGTTTTCGCGCAATTTCGCTGCCCATTTCGCCGGCTCCCAATAGGTCACGCGCGGGTCGGTCAGCCCGCCTGTAATCAGGGCAGGCGGGTAATCCCGCGCCGTGACATTATCATAGGGGGAATAGCTGCGCAGGCGATGAAAAGCGTCCTCATCCGTGATCGGATTACCCCATTCCGGCCATTCCGGAGGCGTGAGCGGAAGTTCTGTATCGCTCATTGTATTCAGCACATCGACAAAGGGAACCGCCGCGATGACGCCTGCGAAGAGGTCCGGGGCTTGGTTCAGCGCCGCGCCGACCAATAACCCGCCCGCCGAGCCACCATGGGCGACAATCCTGCCTTCGGATGTCCAGCCGAGTTCAGCCAAGGCGCGGCCTGTATCTACGAAATCATTAAAGGTGTTGGTCTTCTTCTCCAACTTGCCGTCCAAATACCATTGATAACCTTTGGACATACCGCCGCGAATATGGGCAATCGCATAAACCATACCGCGATCAACCAGTGAGAGAATATTTGTCCGAAAGCTGGCCGGAATAGTGATGCCGTAGGAGCCATAGCCATAAAGCAGGAGCGGGTTGGATCCGTCGGTTTTCACATCTTTACGGGCCAAAATCGTGACGGGAATGCTTTCCCCGTCTCGTGCGGTGATGGAAATGCGTTCGACGCGATAATCGTCCGGATTATGCCCGCTGGGCACGACTTGTTCGCGGACTGTCATCCGCTCGCGCGTCTTCATGTCATAGCGGTAGACCGTGCCGGGGCGGGACGGGGACGCATAGCTGAAATACAGCGTATCGGTATCGTATTCATATCCCGATTTAATGCCGAGACCATAGGCGGCCTCCGGCATATCAATCGTGTGTTCTTCATCCGACGTCATATTGCGGATAACGAGGCGGGGCAGGGCGTCCTCGCGTTCAATTCTGACCAGCCAGTCTTTGAAGGCTTCCAGCCCCAGGACCAGTCGGCCCGGTTGATGCGGGATATACGGCGTCCAGTCCGCGGGCGATTGCCCGCTCGCGCCCGTCATGATCTGGAAATCAACTGCGCCGCCCGCATTGGTCAGGATATAGGTTTTCCCGTCCTGATCATGCAGGCTGTATTCAATGCCGGATTGACGCGCGGCAAAACAAACAGGCGGCGTTTGCGGAACAGCGGAGGGAATACGGTGAATTTCGCTCGTCGTGTGGTTATGCGCGCTGATCTCTATGAACCTATCATCATCGGAACTGCCCACACTGACGAAAAAACCGGGGTCTTTTTCTTCATAGGCCGTGTGGATTTTTCCGCGGGCGTCAAAAACATCGCGGAACCGTACAGCATAGGGCCGCTGGTTTTCATCCCGCTCAACCCAGAACAAGGTCCGCTTATCTGCCGCCCAAACCAAGGCCCCGGCAGATTTATCAATTCCGGTGGAGGAGACGTCACCCGAATTTAAATCGCGCAGGAAGACCTGATAATTTTCGCTGCCCTTATCATCCACGGAATAGGCCAGCCATTTGTGATCCGGACTGTGCGAGACATCGCCGAGATCAAAGAATTTCGTCCCCTTGGCTTCCGCGTCACAATCCAGAATAATCTCGTCCTCCGGTGTCTCGGAAGAGAGATCATGCCGTGCATAGACGCCGTGTTGGTCGCCTTCGCGGTAAAAATGGAAATAGGCAAAAGGCCCGTCCGGCATCGGGACTTCGCGGGCTGTCGGCTCCAAACGGCCCTTCATCTCTTCAAAAATTTTATCCTTTAGGGCCGTCACGGGGGCCAGCGCAGTTTCTGTATAGGCGTTCTCTGTTTCCAAATGCGTTCGGATGTCGGCATTCAAAACAGACGGGTCGCGCATAACGGCTTGCCAGTTGTCATCCCGCATCCAGGCGTAATCATCCGTCCATTCCGTGCCGAAACGGCTTTGGATATGCGGATGTTTTTCAGCCGGCGGGGCCGGTCGGGTCGGGCGGATTTTCATATGGTCTCTCCTCATGAAAACAGGACATAGGTGGCCTTCACCTGAATGTGTAGGTTCAATGTGCATCCCGAAAATCGGGCGTGTTTTTACTCACCTCCCATTAACCCTATCAGTTTAGGGTTGGTCCAAAGATGTCGCCTGCGCGCGGTAAACCCAAAAGAAGTGAGTCACATGGCCGGATTAGCCATTCAGCAAAAAAGCGACCTGCCGGGCGATGCGCCATTGGTTTTGGATCCGGCGGGCGGCGATATTGATGATACGGCCGTGCGGCGGCAATTGGCCAAACGCTTGGCGGATGTGATTTGTATCCCGGCCAGCCAACTCACGCCGCAGGAACGCCATATGGCGGGTGATGTTTTGGTGGAATTACTGCGTACCGCCGATGCGGATATTCGCGAATCTGTTGCTAAGCGCTTGGTCATGTTGAACGAGGCGCCGCGCACTATTCTCGTTATTTTGGCGAAAGACGATATACAAATTGCGCGGCATGTTTTGGAAAACAGCCGCTCGCTCACCGACTCTGATTTGATACAAATTTCGCGCAAAGTGTCCGGCGCACACCGGGCGGTTATTGCCAAACGCAGGAAAATTTCTGATGCTGTGGTCGATGCCATGGTCGAGTTCTTGGAAGAAGATGTCGTCGAAGCTCTGCTCAAGAATAAAAATGCACAGTTTTCCGAAACGGCTATCCAGCGCATTTTGACTGTCTCCCGCACGCACCAACCCTATGTCGGTCTACTCGTAAAACGCGATGAATTGCGTCCGTCCCACGGCTTGACGATGTTCTGGTGGGCAAGCACCGCTAACCGTAAAAAAATTCTTCACCGTTTCGCTGTCACGCGGAGCGTCTTGCAGGAAAGCTGTGGTGACCTCTTTCCAAAAGCGGCCGCCGATGGGTGGTCCGATGCGGGCGTGCGCAAAGCTCTGCAATTTATCGAACGCCGTCAACGCAACCGCGCGGCGATCGCCCGGTCTGAACATGAAGGTTTGGAAGCCGCAATAGATGCCGCGGAAGCGCAAGGCCTGACGCGGAAACTGACCGAAGAAATTTCCTATATGGCGGGTATAAAACCGGCCACAGGCGCGCAAATTCTGACGGATAAGGGCGGAGAGGGTATCGCCATTCTCTGCAAAGCGCCCGGTTTGAAACGCGATCATATCGAAAAGCTCTGGCGCGCATTGAAACGCCCTTTGCACGAGGTCGACGGATCCATACATCCCAGCCTGGCCCGGGTCATGGAAACTTATGACGTTATTTCCACAGATAAAGCTCAGACAGTCCTGCGCTATTGGAACTGGTCGCTAACGGCGTCCCTAAATGCGGACGTCCTGCGTTACATCAAAAACGGCGTCATTCCACGCGAAGAAGAATTCGGTGCGGCGGCGATTACGGCGGCGCTTGTCTTCTCGCACCGGGGATAAGGCCGCATTTTTCGGGGTGAGAAACAGCCGTTGATAGTTTTGGCGCTCTGAATATAAAGCTCACATGGCCAGGCCAATATTGCCGCAATCCGTCCGTGCAAGGCCTTTCAAGGAAGTGATGTGAGCTTATCTGTGAATTTGGACAGTCTGAAAGCGGCAGCGTCCCGCGGTGATCCTGATGCAAAGGCCACGCTCGGAAAATATTTAATCGCCAAGCCGACATCTTTGCAGTCCCTTGAGGACGGAAAAATGTTCTTGAAAGAGGCATTAGAGGCAGGAAACGGAGAGGCCGCCGAATTCATCGCCGTCGTACACGCCGCAGGAATAGGCTGCCATCAGGACTGGACGAAAGCGCTCGATTATCTGGAGCAGGCGGCCCGGTTGGGCCGGGACTCGGCCGCCCGTCAGCTTGCAGTTTTTGCCGACACAAAGGACGCTGCGCCATCGGATATGAACGCATTGCGGAAACAGATTCATTTAGAGGCTTTATTCAGCTTGCCGGAAAAGCAAATTCTCTGTGAGGCGCCGCGCATTCGCAAAGTTGAGAATTTTATTCCCCATCGATTTTGCGATTGGATGATTGAAAGGGCGCGGCCCAATCTCGGCCGCGCCCGCACCTATGACGCGATGGTGGCCGAAGGACGGGAAAGCGCAAATCGTACGAATTCTGCAAAAAGTTTTGGCCTGTTGGAACTCGATCTTATTTTGCTCTTTATCCAGACCCGTATCTCAAAACTGACGGAGATGCCCTTATTTCTTATGGAGAATGCTAGCGTTCTACACTATGAAGTCGGCCAGCAATTCCGGGAACATTATGATTATTTAGACCCCAATAAACCCGCCCATGCCGCAGATATCCGCCAATCGGGTCAGAGATTGGTGACCTGTCTGGTTTATCTGAATGAAGATTTTGAAGGCGCCGAAACAGCATTTCCGAAGATCAATCAAAAATTCCGATGCAAAAAGGGCGGCGCGCTTCTCTTCGCAAATGTTGATACACAGGGCCAGCCGGACCCGATGACGCGTCATGCCGGATTGCCGCCAATTTCCGGCGAAAAATGGCTCTTCTCGCAATGGATACGCACGGGCCCGCCGCCGCAAAACGCATAGAAAGAAAGCCGGGGATGGTGAAGTATGGAACATTTGGGATTTGCGTTAAATCCGGAAGAACCTATTGAAGAAGAAAGGCTGAAGACGCTTCCGCATACGCCGTTTTGCAAAACCCACGCGCCATAGGGCGCGCGGGTGATGAAGACTTAGGACGACATTGTAAGACGATTGAGCCTCGCTTTGCGATGTCTCTAACCGTATTGTGTGTCTGACCTATTTCGCCCAGCGAACCTGAACCTTCCCGGTCGCTTCATCGCCGCCAAAGGCCGCGCTGGCACCGAAGGACCAGTTCTCATTGCCGCGAATGGCAATTGTTCCGCCAAAGCCGAACTCATCGCCAAAGACGGCTGCGCCGCCAGACGCCGCAATGCTCTCGTCGCGTGCCAGGAACATATCCGGCAGAGCGGCAACTGCGGCGAGGCCTTG
>JAHDFA010000042.1 GCA_020628495.1 Hellea sp. | reverse complement strand
GACAATCGATGAAATCGATTGCGGACGTTTCGCGCCCCTTCAGGGGGAGATGCCTAAGCGAAGCGCAGGCAGAAGGGGTGTATATGATATGGCTAGTTCGGAGAATTGCCCCCTCTGGCCTCACTGCGTTCGCCCATCTCCCCCCTAGCGTTTTTTTCAAAACGCATGGGGGGAGAAAAATCTATTACGACTTCTCGCTCAAGCGCAGCCAATCGCGTTTGGGCAGGCCATAAAGCTGGTCCATGAATTCGAGCTGTAATCCGATAGGGCGGGAATGGGGGCTATTCCACATCATGGCGATGCCGGATCGCTTTTCCGGATCGAACAGGACCAGTGCGCGATAGCCCTGCACCCCGCCGCGATGGCCAACGACTTTATGGCCATGATAATCATAAACCCGCCAGCCCAGTCCGTAATGGGCGTCTTGGAGGGAGCTAAATTTGCGGTTCATATAACGCTGTTCCGCGCGGGTCCGCACAATCGGGGTCTGCATGGCGGAGAGGCGGTCTACCGGAATTTTGCCGCTTTCCGGGAATTGCGCGGTCATCCATTTGGCCAAATCGGTGACGGAGGAATTGACGCCCGCCGCCGCCGGGACGCGGTAATAGGTCGGTTTGACACCTTTATGCTTATTGCCGAACCGGCCATGCGGTTTGGCCCAACTTTGACTGCGGGTCAGGCCTTCCAGTGTGACGCTGGCCGTGTCCATGCCCAGCGGGTCGAAAATACGGGTCTTGACGATTGTCTTATAGGGCAGGCCTGTCTGGCGCTCGACGATTTCCGCCGCCGCGTCATAGGCCACATTCTGATAGGTGTGGCAGGTGCCGGGTGCGCACATCACGCCGAGTTTGGCCAGCGCCGTGCGGGTGGGTTTGGCGGCCTTGCCGCTCTCAATCCGGGTGTCATAGGCATTGCGGACGATGCCTGTCTGGTGGGAGAGCAAATGGACGAGATTAACCTCCCCGCTCTGCGGGCCGGGCAGATCAAGCGATGGGGCGAGCGCTTCCGCGGAGTCGGCGAGGTTGAAGCCGCCTTCCTCGACAAGGGAGAGCAAGGTATTGGCCGCGACGCCTTTGGACACGCTGGCCCAGCGGAAGACGGTGTCAGCCGTGACCATATCGCCGCTGTCGCGCAGCGTCTCGCCATAGCCTTTGGCAAATGTGGTCTGTCCGTTCTCGACCACGGCCACGGCGAGGCCCGTCATCTCCAGCTGGTTCATCAACAGGCTGGCCCGACGGTCAAGTTCCGCAGTGTCAACTTGAGCGGCGGCGGGCGTCGCAAAAAAAACGGCGAGGATGAGGAGGAGGCGTTTCACGGTCGTCGGTGTAATCCCGGATAAAAGGTTGGACAATTGCGAAGCTCACTCTCCGCATTACAAATACATCAGGTGGCGAAAATCCAGATCAGCAAGCCTGCGCCCAATAGCAGGCGGTAAATCATGAAAGGAAAAAATCCGATACGTCCGACCCATTTCATAAACAGTGCGATACAGGCATAGGCGGTGACAAAGGACAACCCGGCCACCACGAGGCCATTTGCCAGCGATGCAGATTGCGCGGCCTGTTCTGCCGTCATCAGCTTGAGCATAGCGTAACACCCGCCCGCGCCGATAATGGGCAGGCTCATCAGCATGGAGAAGCGCGCGGCGGCTTCGCGGGACAGGCCCAGCGTCCGGCCCGCCGTCATGGTGATACCGCTGCGCGAGGTGCCGGGGATGAGCGCGAGGGATTGCGCCAAGCCAAGCAGGACAGCGCCGCGCCATGTCAGCTCTGCCACGGGCTTGTCCGCTTTGGCTCTCACATCAGACAGCCAAAGCAGAATGCCGAAAAAGATTGTCGTGCAGGCAATGAGCAGCGGGGAGCGCAAAAGCTCATCCCAGCCCTGCGAAGCGAGGAGGAGCCCCAAGAGGAGTGCGGGCGGGGTCGACATGATGAGGTTTAGCGCCAACGCACTGTTCGTGTTCAACTTGCGCTGCAACAAGTCGAGCGTGCCGCGCAAAATATCCGCTACGTCGCGGCGAAAATAGAGGAGAACGGCAAAGAGTGAGCCGAAATGCGCCATCACATCAATGAGCGGGCCTTGGTCCTGCCACTCCATAATTTGCGGGAGCAGGATAAGATGAGCCGAACTGCTAATCGGCAGAAATTCGGTCAGGCCTTGAATTAAAGCCAAGAGGATGAGTTGGAGCCACGTCATAATCCGGCCTTATGGAAACAGAGTTAAGGCTTTCTTTTGACGGAAACGGGTTCTTTTAGAAATAAGCAGGTTTATACAGAGTATTTTTCGAGTTCATAAATCAAATGAAATTCTCAATCATGTTTCATATTTTAAAGAATTCACTATTTTTCAATTACTTAGAATATATAAATTTTCTGATTTATATCTTGACTGGACAAATTGTCGCATCTTGCGCGCAGTGAATTCTCTTTGTATATGCCGGGCAGAAATGAGGAACCGCCGCCATGGTCAAACGATCAACAACCAACACACCGCTGGAAAAGCGCAAAATGCTGCAATTTGTGAATACGCCCCGCGATATGCCCGCCAAACGCGACGCAGATGTTCGTAATGAGGACTTCTTGGAAATTTACGGCGATTACATTGACGTCAAAGCCCAGGAACAAGCTTCGCGTTGCAGTCAATGCGGCGTGCCGTTCTGTCAGAATCATTGCCCGCTGGAGAACAATATTCCGGATTGGCTGAAACTGACAGCGGAAGGGCGGACGAAGGAAGCCTGGGAAGTGTCCAATGCGACCAACAATATGCCCGAAATTTGTGGCCGTATCTGTCCGCAAGACCGCCTTTGCGAAGGCTCTTGCGTCATTGAGCAATCCGGTCACGGCACAGTGACGATTGGTTCAGTTGAACGTTTCCTGTCGGACACAGCTTGGCAAGAAGGCTGGATTGAACCACTCGCCCCGAAACGCGAGCGCGGCCTCTCCGTCGGCATCATCGGTGCCGGGCCTGCAGGATTGGCAACGGCGGAACAAATGCGTGAACAGGGCTGGCAGGTTACAGTTTATGACCGCCATGACCGTGCGGGCGGATTGCTCATTTATGGCATTCCGAATTTTAAACTCGACAAAAAGATTGTCGAGCGCCGCGTCAAACGCCTCGAAGACGGCGGCATTGAATTCGTCCTGAACTGCGATGTCGGCGTCGATATCAGTTTTGAGAAACTGCGCGAGAAACATCACGCAGTAATGATTTCAACCGGCGTTTATGCCGCGCGTGATTTGTCCGTACCGGGCGCCGGCGCTGATGGCGTTGTCCCTGCGCTAGACTTTTTAATTGACTCAAACAAACGCGGCTTGGACGAGGTCACAAGTGAAGAGCCCGCCAAAGGCAAAAAAGTCGTCGTCATTGGCGGCGGCGATACGGCGATGGATTGCGTACGAACGGCCGTGCGTCAGGGTGCGAAGTCGGTTACCTGCCTTTACCGCCGCGACCATGCGAACATGCCCGGTTCCCGTCGTGAAACGGCTAATGCGCAGGAAGAAGGTGTGACATTTGAATGGCTCGCCTCGCCGAAAGCTGTCCATGACGAAGGCGGTTTTGCGTCGAAAGTCCGCACCGAACGGATGCGTCTTGGCCCCAAAGACGCGTCTGGTCGTCAATCACCTGAGGTGACTGGCGAAGAATTCGATGTCAACGCTGATTTGGTCATCAAAGCACTGGGCTTTACGCCTGAAGATATGAAGCTGCTGGACCCGCAACTCGTCACCACGCGATGGGGCACATTGCGCGTTAATCCGCTGACGTTTGAGACAAATCTGCCTGGCGTGTATGCCGCCGGCGATATTGTCCGCGGGGCGAGCCTTGTGGTCTGGGCCATTCGTGAAGGTCGCGACGCCGCAACCGCCATGCACAAATATCTGCGGGGGTTGGAGCGGGCGCAAGTTCTGGAGGCCGCAGAATGATGGAAATAGACCAATTTAAAGCAAGTGCGGAATCACTTGCAGTATCATTGGATAATGCAAGTGGATCTGAGCATCATTTTTCTAAGCAAATTAGACGATTTTTCAAAAATGGCGAACACTCGACAAAAGAAATAATCTCAAAATTTAAATTTATGATTGATCATGACGACGGACTTTTGAACTCAATTGACAATGAGCTCATTCAGCTTTGCTATCCTTGCGACGCTAATGATTTCGAAAAGGAGAGAATTAAACAATTCATCTCCCTTCTCGAAAGCAAAACAGAATTCGTCAAGCGACTATTCTTATTACCAAATTCCAGCCTAATAGGATTAAAATAATGTCTAATTGGCTCAATGAATATACCCGCAAACGTGACGCGCTAATCAAAGCGGGTGCCTATGACCCTGCGCATGAACATGCCAATTGCGGCGTCGGATTAGTCGCTTCAGTTGACGGCACAGCGCGGCGTGACGTGGTGGAAAAATCAATCCAAGCGCTCAAGAATGTCTGGCATCGCGGCGCGGTCGACGCAGACGGAAAAACCGGGGACGGCGCAGGTATTCGTCTCGACATCCCGCAAAAGTTCTTCCGCGCCCAAGTCGAGCGCACAGGGCATAAACCCACAAATGTCAAAATTGCCGTCGGGATGATTTTCCTTCCGCGCACTGATTTCAAAGCCCAAGAAGCTGCCCGGACGATTGTGGAAACCGAACTGCTGAAGGAAGGCTTCTATATTTATGGCTGGCGCCAGGTTCCGATTGATGTGTCAATTATCGGTGAAAAAGCCAAAGCCACACGGCCTGCCATTGAACAAGTCATGTTCCGCGACCCGAAAGGCCGCAAGGGCAATACGCTGGAGCGTGAGCTTTATATTGTGCGTCGGCGCATTGAAAAGCGCGTTATAGAAGCCGCAATACCGAGTTTCTATGTCTGCTCGCTTTCGATTCAGACCATTATTTATAAGGGCATGTTCCTCGCCGAGGACATTGATAATTTCTATCCTGATTTAAAAGATGACCGCTTCATTTCCCGTGCGGCCATCTATCATCAGCGCTTTTCAACCAACACATTTCCATCTTGGAAACTGGCGCAGCCTTTCCGCATGTTGGCGCATAATGGCGAAATCAACACCTTAAAGGCCAATGTGAATTTGATGAAAAGCCATGAAATAAAAATGGCATCATCAGCATTCTCTGAGCGCTCCGAAGATGTGAAGCCTGTTATCCAAAAAGGCAGTTCTGACTCCGCCGCGCTGGACGCCGTGTTTGAACTGCTCGTTCGCGCAGGCCGAACTGCGCCTATGGCGAAAACATTGCTGGTACCGGAAGCCTATTCCAAACGCGGTGATTTGATGCCGAAAAGCTGGCGGTCACTTTATGAATATTGCAATGCCGTGATGGAGCCATGGGACGGTCCTGCCGCCCTCGCCGCCTATGACGGGCGTTGGGTCATGGCCGGATTGGACCGGAACGGACTCCGTCCGCTTCGTTACTCACTTTCCAAAGACGGCATTTTGGCCGTTGGCTCTGAAACGGGTATGTGCCCAATGGATGAAGCTGAAATCGTGCAGCGCGGCGCGTTGAAACCCGGGCGCATGATTGCCGTCGATCTGGAAGAGGGTAAATTTTTTAATTCGACAGAAATTATCAATGAGCTTGCGGACAAACGTCCGTATCGCAAATGGCTCGAAAAATCGATTGACCTTGACGCCAAACTTGCCGGACCCGAAAATGTAAGTCTTTCAGGAGAAGCCTTAGCCCGTCGTCAGATGTCCTGCGGCCAGACACTGGAAGATTTAGAGCTTATCCTTTCGCCTATGGCGGAAACCGGAAAAGAGTCCATTGGCTCCATGGGCGATGATACGCCATTGGCCGTTTTATCCGACATTTACCGCCCGCTCTCTCACTATTTCCGACAGAATTTCAGTCAGGTGACAAACCCGCCGATCGATCCGCTGCGCGAAACCCGGGTTATGGGGCTGAAAACGCGCTTCCGGAATTTGCGCAACATCTTGGCCGAAGCCGGAACCCAAACGAAAGAAATGCTGGTTCTGGACAGCCCCGTCATGACGACCGGTATGTATGACCGATTCGTCAAACTGGTCGGAAAGAAAAAGGTACGCGTGATTGATTGCACATTCGACCCGGCGGCTGCGCAACGCAAACCCGGCGGACGAACACTCAAAGCCCTCTTGGCTCGCATCAAGCAAGAGGCCGAAGAAGCTGTTCGTGACGGCGTCGAAAATATTGTTTTGTCCGACGAATTTACTGGCGAAGACAAAGCGGCAGCGCCCATCATTCTTTGTGTCGGTGCGGTTCAGACCCATTTGGTCAATGAGGGTCTACGGTCCTCATGTTCCATCATTGTGCGGTCAGCGGAATGTATGGATACCCATTATTTCGCCGTGCTGATTGGTGCGGGCGCAACCGCAGTGAACGCCTATATGGCGCAGGATTCGCTGGCGGACCGCGTGAAGCGCGGCCTGCTGGATATGTCTACAGACGAAGCCGTCGCCCAATATAAAAAGGCCATTGAAGGCGGCTTACTCAAGATTATCTCTAAAATCGGAATTTCTGTTATTTCTTCCTATCGCGGCGGAAATAATTTTGAGGCGCTTGGCCTGTCCCGCGCACTGGTCGGAGAAAATTTCCCGGGCATGTCCAGCCGGATTTCCGGCATCGGATTGGCCGGTTTGGAACTAAAAATCATCGACGCGCATGAAGCCGCTTATGATTCCAATGTTGTGCGCCTGCCTGTAGGCGGTCTTTACCGCGTTCGCGCGAAAGGCGAACGTCACGCCTATCAGGCGGATATGATTCATATGTTGCAGGAAGCAACAACGCGCGAAGATTACGAACTTTATCGCAAATATGCGGATGTCGTGAACAATCAAGCGCCGATTCAAATTCGCGACCTGCTCGATTTTATTCCTGCAGATAAATCATTGCCATTGAGTCGTATTCAATCGGTAAATGAAATCCGCAGGCGTTTTTGTACGCCGGGGATGTCCCTGGGTGCTTTATCGCCTGAGGCGCATGGCACGTTGAATATTGCCATGAACCGGATTGGCGCAAAATCAGTATCCGGCGAAGGCGGCGAAGACCGCGCACGCTATACGCCGCTACCAAATGGCGACAATCCGAATTCCGCAGTGAAGCAAATCGCGTCAGGTCGCTTTGGCGTGAATGCGGAATATCTGAATCAGTGCCGCGAAATTGAAATTAAAGTCGCCCAAGGCGCGAAGCCCGGCGAAGGTGGTCAACTGCCCGGATTTAAGGTCACGGAGCTGATCGCCAAATTCCGCAATGCGACGCCGGGCGTGACATTGATTTCGCCGCCGCCACATCATGATATTTATTCCATCGAAGATTTAGCGCAATTAATTTACGATCTAAAACAGATTAACCCGACTGCTCGCGTTGCTGTAAAACTCGTCGCCAGCTCAGGCGTCGGCACAATTGCGGCAGGTGTCGCCAAAGCGAAAGCCGACACCATTTTGATTGCCGGACATAATGGCGGCACGGGCGCATCACCCAATACCAGCCTGAAATATGCGGGCATCCCTTGGGAGCTCGGTCTGTCCGAAGCGCATCAGGTTCTGACCTTGAATAATCTACGCGACACTGTCACCTTGCGCACGGATGGCGGTCTGAAGACAGGACGCGACATTGTCATTGCCGCATTATTGGGTGCGGAAGAATATGGCATCGGGACGCTTTCCCTTGTGGCGATGGGCTGTATCATGGTCCGCCAATGTCACTCCAACACCTGTCCTGTCGGGATCTGCGTTCAGGATCCGGCTTTGCGCGAAAAATTCACGGGCACACCGGAAAAAGTCATTAATTTGATGACCTTTATCGCCGAAGATGTCCGCGAAATTTTGGCGGAAATGGGGTTCGAGACGCTGGATGAAATTATTGGACGGACGGACCTCTTGGCGCAGGTTAGCCGCGGCGCGGAAAATCTGGATGATCTCGATCTCAATCCCGTTCTGGCCCAAGTGGACAGCACGCGCGTTCTTGATAGTCGGGAAGGCCGTATTGAAGTTCCGGATACCCTCGACCCGCAAATCATCAAAGATGCCGCACAACTCTTTGAACGTGGTGAGAAAACACATCTGACTTATGCCATACAAAACACGCACCGCGCTGTTGGCACGCGGACCAGCTCCCATATCTATCAAAAATTTGGCGCTGATGGTGCGCCTGCAGGTCATTTGACCGTGCGCTTACGCGGCTCTGCCGGGCAATCGCTCGGCGCTTTCGGCATGACGGGCTTGCGCCTTGTCGTAGACGGTGATGCCAATGATTATGTCGGCAAAGGTTTATCAGGGGCAGAAATCATCGTCGCGCCGCAAGGGCGAACACCGATCGACGCACATAAGTCTGCCATTATCGGCAATACCTGCCTCTACGGTGCGACCAAAGGCACGCTCATGGCGGCCGGGCGCGCGGGGGAGCGGTTTGCGGTCCGCAATTCCGGCGCAGAAACGGTCGTAGAAGGTCTCGGAACGAATGGTTGTGAATATATGACAGGCGGAACCGTCGTCGTTCTCGGTTCTGTCGGCGATAATTTTGGCGCGGGTATGACGGGCGGCATGGCCTATCTTTACGATGCAGAAGATGAGTTTGAGAAAGCCGTCAATCCGGACAGTGTCGTCTGGCAGAGATTTGGCAGCGAGCATTATGAGCAGAAATGCCTCGACCTCATCCAAAAACATGCCGAACAAACGGGTAGCGAGTTTTCCAGAAAACTGCTTTCGGAATGGGGTTTTGCCCGCACGAAATTCTGGCAAGTCATCCCTAAGGAAATGCTCAACCGACTAAGCGTGCCGCTGCAAGACGCAGCAGAATAGAAAAGGCCCGGTCAATGACCGGGCCTTTCGAACATACGAATACGATAGTTTTAGTTTGTTTCAACCTCAATACCGCCATCACCAATATCTATGGCCAAATCCGGCTCATTGCTGGGTGCGAACATTAAATAAGCTATAACGGCTACAGCAACAACAAGGCCGCCGACGATGAGGTAGAGGCCTTTTCCGCCTCCGCTATTATTTGCCATGATTTTTCCCTCTTAAAGTTTCAATTCCCTAATAACGTGCGTATCAACGAAGGGTTCCACCGCATCAAATTGACAGCGCTGTCTTTTCTGTTTTCTTGCGACCCCGACCGTGCTATCCGAATTCAAAGACATGAAATAGAGGGTGTTTATGGTCGAACTTGCTATCGGATTCATGCCGGAACGTCGTATTAAACTCTCCCGGCGACGTATGATTCAATTGGCAGTTGCTATGTCCGCAATGAGCGCGTGTTCACCATCAACCGAGACTGAAACTGCCAAGGACGGGATTGCGCCTTGGCCACATGATCTTCATGTACCGACGGTTAAGCATCCGGGATATGGCACGTTCCCAGACTATTTCGAAATTGGTGAAACAGGGCCTTGGCCGAAAATTTTGTCCGAACAGCACAAACGGCAATTAGAGAAATTCGCTGATTTAATTCTTCCGGCGACGGAAAGCGCACCCGCCCCCTCGGTTATCGGTATTGCTGATTTTTTCGACGATTGGACCTCTGCCCCTTACCCGTGGATGACTGATACACGAAAGACGGTTCACCAAGGCTTTATCTGGATGGACAAACAGGCCGATCTGATGTTCGGAAAAAACTGGCTGGAGCTGTCAGAGGCGCAAGCCAGTGAAGTTCTAATCTTGATGCGCGATGCTTCACGCGATGAAGGTCCACTCAGTCGCCCAGCTTGGATGTATAAGAACCTACGGGAACTAATCATAGGAGCCTATTACACGACGGAAGAAGGTGAACAGGATCTTGGTCACATCCACGCTCAACCCATCACAGGAGATTATCCCGGACCGACAGGTGAAGCCTTAAACCACATTCGCGACCTAATAATTTCGCTGGATCTGGATTGGGACAATCTGCCAATTGGATCTCCGCCTTACGAAAATTATGCGTCCTATGCTTTCACAGCGGATGAACCGAAATGACGAATGTCGTCAATGAAGACTATGATGTTGTCATTGTCGGCTCCGGTGGTGGCGGTGGTATGGCGGCCTATCGATTGACGTCGCTGGGCGTGAAAGTGTGCTTAGTTGAACAGGGTCCAAATCAAGATCCCGGTGAAATTCCGATGTTCCAGCGAAACGACGAAGCCCCCCTGCGGGCTATAGGCACGCCTGACAAGAACTGGGGTTATTTCGACAATGGCGTGTGCGGCACGTGGCTGCCAGACCAGCCCTATGCGTCGGATGAAGGTGTCGACTTTACCTGGTACCGCGCCCAAGTTGTAGGCGGCAGGACCAATCACTATGCGAGACATAGTCCGCGAATGGGGCCATATGATTTTATTCAAGGCGATTTAGATGGCCTCTCACCAAACTGGCCGGTCACTTATGATGAAATGAAGCCCTATTACGATGCCACGGAGGCCGTGGTCGGAATTAGCGGTGTAAATACTGGAATGTATAATCACCCGGGTACGCCGGATGACATTTTGCAACCGCCCATCGCTCCGCGCGCCTATGAGCTGCTGATGATGGCTGCGGCGCGGAAAGTCGGAGTTCCCGCGTTCCAGCGCCACAACGCCATCCTGACCCGAAATCTAGGAGATCGCATGGCCTGCTTCTACGCCACACCTTGCATGCGAGGCTGTTCCATCGGGGCAGCATTTTCCAGCTCAACCTCACTCATTCCATTGGCAAATAAGACGGGCAAGCTGACTATCGTCACACGCGCTAAAGTCTGCACAGTTGAAACAGGCAAAGACGGTAAAGCGATCGGCGTGATGTTTGTCGATACCCAAACAGGCGTAGAAGGCCGCATCAAAGCCCGGGCAATTGTCTTGGCCGCAAGCGCCTGTGCGTCGGCGCAAATTCTACTGACCTCCGGTAAGAACGGCTCAAAAGACGGTCTCGCCAATAGCTCAGGTCAAGTCGGACGAAATTTGACCGACACACCGGCCGTTCGGGTCACAGGTAAATTTGCAAGCTTGGAAAACCGCCCACGTTATGATGAATTCGGCGCCAACATGGACCACATTTATATGCCGTGGTGGGGCTATGAGGCGCAGAAAAAAGGCCTCATGGATTTCCCGCGCGGCTATCATATTGAAGTTGGTCAAGGGTTCCGCGATGCACCTGAATTAAATGCTATGCAGCAATATTCCGACCGGAATGGATTGGCCTTTGGCCCTGGCCTACGCGATGAAATACGCCGCCATTGGGGTAGCTTTGTGTATTTAGACGGACGCGGGGAAATGGTCGCAAATGACAAATCTTATTGCGCACTCGACGCTGACCTCAAAAACAAATGGGGCTACCCGGTGCTACGCTTCTCATTTGAATGGAGTGATTACGAATACAATCAAATCGCCCATATGCAGGAAACCTTTTCGACCATCATCGAGCGGGCGGGTGGCGAAGTCGTCTCAGGGTTAGGCGCGCCAAAAGATGTCATGAGCAAACCTGGCGGCATGGTGCATGAAGTCGGCACGACGCGCATGGGCACCGATCCGGATATCACTGTCTGTAACCCATTCGGCCAAACATGGGACGTTGATAATCTTTATGTCATGGATGGCGGCGTTTTGCCGACCAACCCGCATAAAAACCCAACGCTGCACATTATGGCGCTGGCCTACCGCAATAGCGAAAACCTGGCTCAGCGCCTCAAGCAAGGCGAGATTTAGCGGGTCTTTAGAGCCAGCGCCAATTCTTCTGCCTTGGCCTCTTTCAATGCCGCGCAAAGCTCGATGCTCTCCAAAGTCTGGAGAAGGCTACGTTCATATCCCGGCATTAATTCAGCATTCGCTTCAACGAACTCACGCACCTCATCACGGCGGTCGAGGGAACAGAAATTCCGTCCGGCTCCAGGTATCCCGCCCTTGCGAACATCCGGCACTTTTTTGACGTAAGTCGTCAAGTTCGCCTTGAACCAATCCCAAGTTTGCTCCCCGAATTTGTCCGATGCGAGAAGGCCGTTCAAAACGGTTCCTGATTGACGACCCGTTAGGGGGCTATCTTCTGACAAAATGACATCTGCCAATAACATTTTGTAAACTGTTTCATCCTGAGTAGACGCCAAAGCCCCTGCTGCCGCGCCCTTCTCTAATGACGAACCGGATTTGGCTAATTCCAGCATTGGCGCATAGGCTTTGCTGCCCATGGACCTCATAGCCTCGCGCAAAGCCAAGCTCATCATATTTGGCGCAACCTGATTTTTATCGACATCCCCTAGTAGTCCGAGATAATTGGCACCAGCTTGGGCCATCTCATCTCTGAGCGTATCATACTGACCGCGGCTGGCGAGCAGATTAGCCAATGTCGGAGCCAGTAGATTTCCTTCGACACTATCTTTACCGCGTATGCGTAAAAAACGCTCGCGATATGTTGCATTTATATATGCACCCAAATCATCCCGGCTTTCGGGTAACTCGTCATACATGAATCCCAGCAAACGCATTGATCCCGACGCAACATCATATTCAGGATGCGCTGCAAAAGCGCTCATACCGTCTAGGAAAACATCAGCTTCAACCTCACCCGCACGGAAAGCTGCGACAAGGCTATCTAAAGCTGTCAGCGCTTCACGCGTATTTAATGCGTCAAGATTCTTGACGAGTTTTGCCCAGCCGGCCGTGTCCATCGTGAAACGATAATATCCGGCTCCGTCTTGGTTGAGAGTCACCCAATCCACCAATCCAGGTATTGTAATCTCGGTTTCGTTCTTATCGAGCAATGTGCACTCTTTGCCAGTCTTACCGTTTTGCCCATAGGCAATACAGACCGGGATAAGCCAGGATTGGCCCTGCTGGGTTTTGGAACCCAGCGGCGCATAGCGGGATTGGCTGAGAACAATACCCGTAAATTTCCCTGTGCCTTTGGCCTGATCAGAGAAAATCTGAGCTTTCACTAGTGGCAGGCCAGGCTGATCCACAAAGCTTTTCATCGCATCGACAACATCGGGATTGCCTGAGCCGTCAGCGATGGATTGAAAGAAATCATCCCCTGTTGCAACATCATCGGCATAGCGTTCCATGTGAAGACGTACACCTTTTTGAAACGCGTCCTCACCCAAATAGCTTTCAAACATTGACAACACGCCGCCGCCTTTACGGTAGGTAATGCCGTCAAATTGATCCATGACATTTTCAGAGCGCACCAACGGCTCGCGGACTTTCCGGGTTGTAGAAAGCGTATCAATATTCATTGCGCCAAGCGAGGCATTGAGAGTCACGCGATCATAATTTGCGTCGGGATAGGCGATGTCGATGGCCTTATTCCCCATCCAAGTCGCAAAGGCTTCGTTAAGCCAAATATCTTCCCACCAAACAGGCGTAACAAGATTACCAAACCATTGGTGCGCCAGTTCATGTGAATGCACGCGGTCATAGCCGCGCTTTTGCGACAAGGGCGCATTTTCATCGAGCAAGAGAAGATATTCGCGGTATACGATCGCACCCGGATTTTCCATCGCACCAAATGCATAATCCGGCGCGGCAATTAGATCGAGCTTCTCATATGGATATGGCGTTCCAAAATATTCTTCCAATGCGGTCAGTATAGGCTCTGTTCCTGCTAGGGCGTAATCCAGATTTTTACCCTCGCCCTTGGCCGCAATGGCGCGAAGTTCCAGCGGTGTCTTGCGAACAGAGTTAGGCGGGATCGTGCCGAAATCATTCATTTCATATGGCCCCACCGCAAAAGCAATAAGATAGGTTGGCAGAGGTCGCGTTGTGGCGAATTGATGTTTCGTCCAGCTTTTACCGTCTACCATGACTTCTTCCGTACCAACTTCCGGCGTATTTGAAATTACTAACTCCTCAGAGGGCGAAGTGATGGAAAGCGTAAAGGGTACCTTAAATCTCGGTTCATCAAATCCTGGAAAGGCTTCGCGCGCACCGAGCGGTTCAAATTGCGTCACGATATAGGCATCGTCACCACGGCGGACCTGATAGGCGGAATTTAAGTTCTGATTATAGGGCGTCTTGTACGCCATCGACAGGGTCGCCTCACCTGCCGGGATTTCTTCGTCTGCTGTGAAATAAGCAATACCGGACGGCGCTTTGTCGAGCGGCACAGGATTATAAGTCAGGGCCAGCTCTGTACCGTCGGTATAAGTCAGCTTGGCATTGGTGACATCCATCTCTTTAGCGTGGAACCAGAAACGGTTCGTGTCGGAATTGACCTTCAGATCAATATCTACTTTGCCGGACATGCCCTCATCCTGTGGGTCAATCATCATATCCACGCGGTAGGCAGCAGGGGTAATCGTATCCGGCAGAGCCGCGTGAGGAATAGAACTCATGTCCAGCACTGCGCCTTTTTCCAACATCGACTCAACACCCGTTTCCAAAGCTTTATCTACGGCTTCTTCACAGCTAGCTAAAAGCAAACAGCTCACGCCAACAGACGCCAATAGTTTTTTGAGATGCATGTTGAAGTCCCTCAATTATTTTATTTCGAATATGGTTGGAGCGCGCCTATCCCATCGCAACGGGCAAATCATGCTAATTTCATGCTGCAGGACAGGAAAAATCCAACTCGCTATTTAGAAAGTTATGCTATAACACTCCGCGAATGAGCGCAAATAGCGACATATCAGAGGCCGATCTACAGGCCACTGCGGATGATCGGTTCGATCAACCGAACAGGCGTGGTCGGCCCGGACGCCTGCCGCCTGACCATTCCGCGGTTATCACGCGGCGCATTACCGCCTTGGCGGTCGGGCTGGGCCTCGTCATGGCAGTTGGCAAATTCTGGCTTTGGGGCGAGACGGGTAGTGTCGGCATATTGGCCTCGCTTGTGCATTCCGCGCTCGATATGTTTGGTGCCGTCGCCAGCTTTATCGCGGTCCGCTTTGCAGCGCGAAAGCCTAATGCCGATTATCGATTCGGATTTGGCAAGGCCGAGAGTTTCTCCGCTGTGTTTCAAGTCTGCCTCATCGTGCTGGGTGCAGCCCATCTCTTGCAGGAAGTCTTCGGGCATATCGGCCATTCCCATCCTGTGACGCAAAGCGGCCCCGCTATCATGGTGCTCTGCATTTTTATCGCGCTGACACTTTGGTTGATTATCGCACAAAGCTGGGCTGTGCGCGCGACCGGTTCGATTGCCGTTCGCGGAGACCGGGCACATTATATGGCAGATTTGTTGGCTAATATTTTCGTCATTATCGGCATTGCTGTGGCCAGCTATACGCCTTTTGCCTGGGCCGATGCGCTGGTCGGGGGGTTGATGGCCCTTTGGTTGCTGTTCACGGCCTTTCAGATTGGACGTCTGGCCTGGGGTCAATTGATGGACAGGGAGTTGAACCCGGATGAACGCCGTACCATTGAGCGTCTGGCCATGGCCGATACGCAAGTTCGCGCCGTCACAGAGCTTCGCACCCGCGCCGCAGGGCCGCATTTGCATATTCAAATGCGGCTTGATTTGGACGAAACGCTGACCCTGTCCCAAACTCATGACCTCATTTTAGCGACAGAAAAGCGAATAATGGACGCTTTCCCCGCTGCCGACGTTTTGATTTACCCGCATCCGGCGGGATGCGGACACAATCATGGCAATGTACGTTTCCAAACGCCCCTGCCTAGATGAAATTGATAACAGCGCGTTAAGGCTTCATTTGCCATGTTTACGCTAAACGCGCCTCATGCGGACGCTTTATCATTTCCCCCTGCACCCGCCTTCGCGCATGGCCCGCATAACGCTGGCCGAAAAGAAGCTGAAGGTGCGCGAGACGATCGTCAACCCTTGGGCACCGGAAGACGAATTTCTGTCTCTCACGGTAGAGGGAACCCCGCCCGTTTTGGTCGACCTCACACAGCATGGTACACTGACGATTAGCGGTGTGCGCGCTATTTCCGAATATGCTAATGACGGCTCCAAACGCAATCCCCTTCTGTCGGAAGACGCGTTTGAACGTGCGGAGGCCCGCCGTATTTGTGCCTGGTTTGACGAACGTTTCACGGCCGAAGTTGACGCCTATATTTTGGCGGAGAAGGTCGAACGCGCAGTGCTGTCGCAAACGCAATATGATGTTGGCCCCGCGGACCCGGAAGTGTTGCGCGAAGGCCGCGTTTTTCTGGCGGAGCATTTGACCTATTTGACGTCGCTTTTGGAGACACGGGATTGGCTGGCAGGCCGGCGTTATTCTCTCGGTGATATTGCGGCGGCAGCACATATTTCTTGTCTGGATTTTCTGGGCGAAATTTCTTGGCGGGAATATCCCGAATTGAAAGATTGGTATCAGAAGATCAAATCCCGCCCGGCCTTTCGTCCGATTTTGGGTGACCGCCAGCCCGGGCTGCGAGCCCCGCGCCATTATACGGATTTGGACTTTTAAAGCGTTATGGCCAATTCGCTGAAAGCCTTGAAGGTCCGGGCTGCGAAGCTGGGTTTTACGCGTCCTCATATTCTTAACCTTTCGACCTTCGGGACAGAAGCAGGCGACGCCTTGAAAGAAGCTGTTGCCTCGGGTCATCATGGCTCTATGGCGTGGCTGGCCGAAACTGCTTTCCGTCGCTCTCATCCGAAAAATTTGTGGCCGGAGGCAAAATCCGCCGTGATTTTTGGCATGAATTACGGTCCAGAAACTGACCCGATGATAACGCTGCGACAGCCCGAACTCGGTACAATTTCTGTCTATGCGCGCGGCCGGGATTATCATGATATCATGAAAGGCCGGCTGAAAGAGCTGGCCGGACTGCTCGCCCGTGACACGGGCGAAGATGTGAAAGTCTTTGTCGACACGGCGCCGCTCATGGAAAAACCATTGGCGATGGCGGCGGGATTGGGGTGGCAAGGCAAGCACACAAATCTGGTCAGCCGCGAATTTGGGTCATGGTTATTCATAGGCTCCATTCTGAGCGCTGCCGAATTAATCCCGACATCCCCTGAATTAGACCATTGCGGGACGTGTCAGGCCTGTTTGGATATCTGTCCGACAAACGCATTCCCGGCTCCATATAAGTTAGATGCACGTCGCTGTATTTCCTATCTAACGATTGAACATGCCGGCCCTGTCGATGAAGAGCTACGCAGCAAAATGGGCAATCGCATTTATGGATGTGACGATTGTCTGGCCGTCTGCCCTTGGAATAAATTCGCGCAAATCGGCAAAGAGGCAAAATTAGCCGCACGCGAAGACTTAAACGCCCCAGAGCTGTCAGAGCTCGCCGCTTTAGGCGAAACCGCATTTCGGAAACGCTTTTCCGGCTCTCCCATAAAGCGGATTGGTTGGCCGCGTTTCTTACGCAATGTTCTCTATGCCATTGGCAATAGCGCAGACTCCGCCCTGAAACCCGCTGCCGAGAACCACTTGAACCACACTGATCCGGTCGTGGCAGATGCTGCCCGTTGGGCTGCGGCGCGATTGGGCACTTAGATGTAAGTTTCATATTTTTCTTGCAGTCATAAAAACACAATCGTAACGCTATATTTCGATGAGTTCGGGGGACTTAGATAATCGACAAAATCGCACTGAGCGGTTTTCAAGCAGCACGTTAGGTCATGCTGAAAAAGCGGCCTATCGACCCGTTTCTAATGCCATCATGCTCCTCTGTGTTGCTGTTTATATAGGCTGGTTGATTTGGCAGCCCCGAGCGGCCTTCAAAGGCCTTTTTGCGACAATGGCATGGATAAGCGTCATTTATGCCATGATTAGATTGGCGGCGATTTTTACGAGCAAACCAAAAGATCACGGTATCGCTGAGCTCTCGGATAACTTGCCCGTCTACACTGTTCTTGTCCCGCTTTTCCATGAAGCACAAATGGTCGAGCAGCTTATGCACGGCCTCGATAAGCTGCGTTATCCACGCGAAAAACTGGACATAATTTTTATTACAGAAGCCGTTGATCCGATAACCACGCGAGTGGTGGCCAAAGCCATGCGCCCACCCTTTCGTCAAATTGTTGTTCCCAAAGGCGCGCCGCAGACCAAACCGCGTGCCCTGAATTATGCTTTGAAAACATCCCTGGGCGAATTCGTGACAATTTACGATGCCGAAGATCGTCCACATCCGGATCAATTGCTCGCCGCCATCGCAGCCTTTGCAGCAAGGCCGGATTGGGCCGCCGTTCAAGCGCCGCTCGATTATTTCAATCATGATGATAATGGGCTGACCCGGCAATTCACGCTGGAATATGCCGCCTTGTTTCATGTTTGGGTGCCGTTTCTGACCCGCTTGGGATTGCCCTTTCCCTTGGGCGGAACGAGTAATCATATGCGGCGAAAACCGCTGGATAACGTCGGTGGATGGGATGCATTTAATGTGACGGAAGATGCCGATTTGTCTTTTCGTTTGGCCGCGAACGGACATAAAATTGGTTACATTCATCCCCCCACTCAAGAAGAAGCGGTTTCCATCCTGCGCGATTGGCGGATGCAGCGCGCGCGGTGGATAAAGGGCTATATCCAAACGTGGGATGTTCATATGACGCGGCCTTTGGCGCCGGGTGGATTGACAGGCTTGTGCCGGTTTTTAACTCTGCAGCTCACGCTCGGCGTCACCTTACTCTCGGTCTTATTTTACACGCCCGTTATTTTGGGATTGCCGCTCTTTGCCGTCGCTATGTGGTGGGTCTCTATCCCGCTGGATATCGGCCTGACCTATAGTTTGACGTTTCTGGTCTCAATCTTGATTGGCTGCTTGATTGGCGTGGTCGGCGCGTATCGGGCGGGAAAGCCCGGTTTGATTGCTGCGGCGGCCCTCATGCCGCTTTATTGGCTCTTGCTGTTTATCCCGGCCCTGATGGCCTTTGGGGAATTGAAGCATAAACGGTTTCACTGGCATAAGACCCGACATGGTGTTAGTCGGCCCGCCGAACTGACCCACTTGCCGGATATGAGACCTGATTATGTCCCACTCAGAAGACTTGCTGATTAGTCTCATAGCACTGGCGGTTTGCGTCGGGCTGGTGATTTTAGGCTTTCGCCAGAATTTCAAAGAAAAGACGGAATTTCGCCGCGTCCGTCCGCCGTGGATGATTATCGCTTTGGCAGCAATCAGTGTCGGGTTCATGATTGTGGTCCATATTGCGAATTTGTTCGGGTTTGAAACGGGGAATAGATAGGCGGCCAAGCGAAACCGCT
>JAHDFA010000041.1 GCA_020628495.1 Hellea sp. | reverse complement strand
AACCAGGGACACACGGATTTTCAATCCGTTGCTCTACCAACTGAGCTATTCGGGCACTTAAAGCGTGGCGGACGTATAGTCGCGAGGTTTGGCCTTGTCCACACCGTTTCTAAAGGAAACTGCATCTCATATCACCCGCGCATTTTCTTTGCTTTTGCGAATTATTCGCACTATGGCCAGCACATGACGATACGGCTGACAGACCTGCAAAAAGACCAATCTGGTATCATCACCGGTTTCGATGAAAAAGACCCTGCGCTCTGCATTCGATTGCGGGAGATAGGATTTGCTGAGGGCGACAATGTTACGCCGCTGCATTTCGGTTTATTTGGAAAAAATCCAATTTCTGTTCGAGTGAATGGTGCTTTGATAGCTCTAAGACGGCGTGACGCGCAGGCTATTGAGTTGAAGAAAATCGTAGACGGCGAAGCCATATGAGCGAGATAGAGCCTATCCGTTTCGCGCTTTTGGGTGCGCCGAATTGCGGAAAATCTTCCCTCTTCAATGCGCTGACGGGCGGGAAGGCCAAGGTCGCTAACTATCCCGGTGTTACGGTCGAATACCGTAAAGGCGGTTTCGACCTCTCATCCAATCAACCTGCAGAGCTATTGGACTTGCCGGGCGTCTATGGCGATTGCGGCCATAGCATGGATGAACGTGTCGCGCTGGACGCAGTCCGGGGTAATTTGGTCGGCGAACGTGCGCCGGATGCAATCTTGTTCATGATGGATGCAAGCCACATCAACACGCACTTACATAATGTTTTGCAGGCTAAAAACCACGGACTTCCGATTGTGTTGGTTCTGAACATGATGGACATGGCGGCACGTGATGGAATCACGATTGATTTACAGGGATTAGAACGCGAGCTGGGCATACCCGTCGTGTCGTGTGTCGCGGTGCGAGCATCGGGACGTGCCGCTTTGCTGGATTATCTCGGGGAGTGGGGCGGCGACGTCCTTCACGGTTCAGCATCTGTTCCGGAACCAGAAACAAGTGAGTTGAAAGCACTTCAAGCCAGAGCGCGCTCAATTTCGCGAAATGCCGTCAGCCGGGTTCAAAAAGCGGAAACCTTTTCCCAAAAAATCGATAATTGGGTCCTCCATCCGGTTATGGGGATTCTTATTCTCTTCCTGATCCTCTTTGTCATGTTCCAAGCTGTTTATACTTGGTCAGGACCGGCGATGGATATGATCGAAGGCGGTATTGGAATTTTGGGTAACGCGGTCAGTTCAATCTTACCGGACGGTTTGTGGAAGTCGCTTGTCGTGGACGGGGCCATTGCCGGAGTCGGCGCCGTTCTCGTCTTTCTTCCGCAGATTATTATTCTTTTCGCCTTCATCCTACTTTTGGAAGCGTCTGGTTACATGGCGCGCGCAGCCTTTCTGGTTGATAGTGTCATGGCGAAGGTGGGATTGAATGGCCGCGCCTTTATTCCGCTGCTCTCCAGCTTTGCTTGTGCAATCCCCGGCGTGATGGCTGCCCGCACTATTGAACAGGAAAAAGATCGTCTCACCACGATTATGATTGCACCGCTTATGACATGTGCTGCGCGTTGGCCTGTTTATCTCATGATAATCGGCGCTTTCATTCCTGAAACAAAGACCGGGCCTTTTTCGACACAAGGTCTTGTTCTATTTGGATTGGTTATCGTTGGGGTGGCTTTCGCGTTTATTATGGCGGCAATCTTTAAACGGACCCTTGCGCGTGGAGAAAGCTCAAGCCTGTTGATTGAATTACCAAGTTATAAGGCACCGGTTTTCAAAGATTATTTGCGCGGTCTTTGGGACCGCGCGATGATTTTCATAAACCGCGCTGGACGTATCATCCTGCCGGCGTCGCTTGTTATATGGTTTATGACCACATTCCCAAGAAATGCAGAGGCGTTGGAAAATACTTATGCGGGTATGATTGGGAATGTTTTGCTGCCGCTTGTGCGCCCGATTGGCTTTAATTTGGAAATGGCAATCAGTTTGATTCCTGCTATGGCTGCGCGCGAAGTTGCCGTGAGTAGTTTGGCGACAATTTATGCGGTTTCTGATTTTGAGAGCGAAGGGCGTATGTCTGATGTGGTCGCGGCCAATTGGTCAATGGCGACGGGTTTGGCATTCTTGGCATGGTTTGTCTTTGCGCCGCAATGCCTGTCAACCTTTGCAATTATCAAGAAAGAGACCAATAGTTGGAAATGGCCTCTCTTTGCCTTCGCCTATCTCTTTGTCTTGGCATATATCGCTGCAGGCCTGACATATCATACGGCTGCGGCCTTTGGTTTGTAGAGATTATTCTTCGGGTGGGATAATGGGAGAATCCTCGATTTCCTGCACTTCGAAATCATCCAGTAAGGGGCCGGCCCGTTCGGGCAAGACTTTCGCATTCAGCAGATTCTGCACGCGCCGTTTTGCATCTTGTTTCAAATCCTCATAGAACAGATTTGATGGAAGGGTTCTGAATTTGCCACCAACTTTTCTCGGGCGGCGAAGCGATTTACTACGCGGTATATCGACCAAGAGTAAGCCGTTCTGACATTGCGCGCCGGATTGTTTGGTTAGGGAAGCAGGCGTCATATCAGGGTCCAACCCTTCGGCTGCAACGCCGCCTAGATGCAAACGCTCCGGCGCGTAATCCTCTGACTGTGTCCAGAGCAGGGGATTGATGCAGAGCGTCGGTCGATTATTGATAGCTTCATATTCGGTGCCGTTATGAACTAAAGAACCTTCCAGAAACCGCTCCGCAATCACTTCATCCTTTGGCGTGAAAGACCCGAAAGCGACAACACATTGTATTTCATCCGGAGTGTCGCACGGCGACAGACTCGACATAGGACCCTCAAAACTCGCCAGTGGCAAGGGGTGGTCAATAACATAAGCGACGGCGAGACGGTCTTTGAGTGGACCTTGAAAATAATCAATGAGTAGGCGCTGCACATGGCTGGCCCCTTGATTATGTCCAACCAAAACAATGGGTCTTTCGGGCGGGGACTGACGCAGAAAAACCTGAAAGGCTCGCTTTACATCCTGATAGGCCAGATTCTGAGCCTGCTGCGCATCTTCGCGATTAGTCATGAAGGCATAGAGTGAAGCCTGCCGGTAGAAAGGCGCGAAGAGTCGGCCTGATTCGCCATAGGGTGACACATAATTTGGCCTCACAATTCGCTGTAGCTTACTTTTTCGTTTCAAATCATCAGAGGGCAAATTCCAATGTTTGCCGCCGCGATAAACGCTGGGCACAACAACAAATACATCACCCTTTGCTGTCAAAGTATAGGGGTCAACGCCTAAATCGGGTTGCGCCAGCCAGCTTTCCAGCGACGCATAATTTGGCGCGGCGGGCGGTTCATAAGTTTGGAAAGGCTGGCCCGGATCCTGTATAGTTTGGAAAATATCATCACGATAAACATAAATAAGAATCAAACTAATGAGTAAAAAACCCATCACAGCCCCAAAAAATGTTTTATATTTGCCTAAATCAAGCTTTCGCATTCCGTGGGTCCTATTTTCGTCCTAAAGATGTCTAACGGATTGCAAGTCAAAGCGGTAGCGCCCATGACGCACCGAACCAAGATTTAAGGAAGTGGCATGGAGCCGGAAACAATGCCAATCGACACGCATGTAAAAATCGCCAAACCCGGGCGTGGGCCAAAATTGAACCTCTTAAAGTGGGCACGCAATCGCTTCTTTACGGGCGTCATTGTGGCGATCCCGATTGTGGCCACACTCCTTGCGGTTAGCTGGGTCGTCACAAAAATTGATGAGAATGTCTTCCGTATTGTCCCGAACAGCCTAAACCCTGAAACTTATTTAGGGTTTGCTATTCCGGGCTTGGGTTTAATAATTTCAGTCATATTATTGTTTTTATTAGGTGTTCTTGCCTCAAATTTCATCGGAAAATCGGTTCTCAAATCCGGTGAGCGATTGCTTGACCGCGTTCCGGTCGTAAGCCCTGTTTACAATTCGCTAAAACAAATTGTTGAGACTGTTGCGGCTCAGAAAGACCGGGCGTTTCGTGATGTGTGCCTAATTGAATACCCAAAAAAGGATGTTTGGGCGATTGGATTTGTCACTGCGGATTTAAGCGGACAGCCCGCAGCTGTTCTGGGTGAAGATATGGTCTGTGTCTTTGTCCCGACTACGCCCAATCCAACATCCGGATTTTTGCTCTTTGTCAAAAAAGACAGCATTCAAATCTTGGATATGACTCCGGAAGAGGGGGCGAAGATGATTATTTCCGGCGGAATGGTCTCCAGTTCGCAACAGGGCATGATGGATGACGGCGATCCGCATTTCATGTCACCTAAATCCCCGACGCCTTCGCTTTAGCTATCCGGCCCGCATCATCGCGATTCCGTAATCTTGTTCGAACAGATAGAGCAGGTTTCGCGCGGCCAATCCACGCTGTGTCGTCAGACCCGGATCCATTTGAACTAAGAGACGGGCATCCTGCGTCGCGGTTTCCAATAGATCTTTGTGCTTATCCAAATTGGCCAGCGTAAATTTCGGCAGTCCTGATTGGGCTGCGCCTAACAGATCACCGGATCCGCGAAGCTCCCAATCTTTTTCTGCAATCAAAAACCCATCCTCTGTTTGCCGCATGATTTCCAGCCGCGCCTTGCCATTCACTGAGAGCGGACCTTGATACAGCAATAGGCATGATGATTTCTTGTCAGATCGACCGACCCGTCCCCGCAGTTGATGAAGCTGGGCAAGGCCAAACCGCTCGGCATGTTCAATCACGATAATTGTTGCATTGGGCGCATCCACGCCGACTTCAATCACTGTCGTGGCCACCAGAATATCGAACTGGCCAGCCTTGAATTGTAGGCTGATGTTTTCCTTTTCCTGCGGACTAAGGCGGCCATGCAACAGGCCTACGCGGTCACCGAACATGGCTGTGAGTTGACGGTGACGGTCTTCCACAGAGGATAGGTTTGTCAACTCACTATCTTCGACCAGAGGGCAAACCCAATAGACTTGATTCCCGTCTTTGACAGCGCGGCCCACTGCATCAATGACGCCGTCCAAACGGGCGAGTGGCAGGATAGCCGTTTCAATCGGCACACGCCCGGCAGGTTTTTCGTCCAATATCGAAATATCCAAATCACCATAGCTCGTTAGGGCTAATGTGCGGGGAATGGGCGTGGCCGTCATGACGAGGAGGTCAGTCGCTTCGCCTTTTTCCGTCAGGCGCAGCCTGTCCCGCACGCCGAACCGATGTTGTTCGTCAATGATAACCAGACCGAGATTTTTGAAGGCGGCTTTATCTTGAAAAAGGGCGTGGGTGCCGACAATAACATCAATATAGCCTTCCGCCATTCCCGTCGCGAGGGCGTCTCGGGCCCTGCCTTTATCGCGACCGGTTACGCCCTCAACCGTTAGTCCGGCAGGTTCCAAGAACTGCTTTAATGTCTCCACATGTTGGCGGGCCAATATTTCCGTTGGCGCCATTAAGGCGACCTGAACTCCGGCCTCTGCCGCAAAGGCACAGGCCAGCGCCGCAACAAATGTTTTCCCCGCACCAACATCACCTTGCAATAATCGCGACATGCGGTTGGGTGACATCATATCGGCTTTGATTTCCTCAAATGCCCGCGCTTGTGCGCCTGTGGGCGGGAAGGGTGCTCCGCCTAAAACGTCCCGCACATAATCGCCTTTGGCAGAGAGCGATTGACCGCCTGCACCTCGATTACGTTCACGCACCAATGCCATGGCCAGCTGTTTGGCAAACAACTCATCATAAGCCAGCCTGCGCCTGACCGGGCTGTCGTCATTTATATCAACCGGATGTTCAGGGCGGTGGAGCAGCGTTAGGGCTTGACGGTAATCCGGCCAATCCTGCCGCGCTTGAAAAGTCGGGTCGAGCCAATTCCCCAATTCCGGTCCGGCCAACACTTTGTCCAATGCGCTATTAATGGACTTGCGGGCCATTTTTTGACCTAAGCCAGCGGTCAGCGGGTAAAGTGTTTCCAGCTCCGGTAACTCTTGTGCCTTCTCCGGAGCCAGCACATAATCCGGATGCGTCATTTGCAATTCGGCATTAAAGACTTCGCATTTGCCTGAAATGATACGCCGAGACCCCTCCGGCATCATTTTTTCCATACTTTGCGGATAGGCCTTGAACCAGGTCAGGGTCATGTCGCCCGTGTCGTCGAAAACACGCACACGGTAGGGACGGTTGCGCGCATTGGGCGCGATATGCCGTCCAACAGTAACTTCGAAAGTCGCAATATCGCCTTCACGTGCGCCTGCGATCGTCGGGCGATGTGTACGGTCGATTAGGCCACTGGGAGGCGTCAATACCAAATCCCGGATCCGCGGCCCCATCGCGCGGGTCAGGGCGTCGCCAACTTTCTCCCCAACACCGTTAAGTGTTTGCACATCCGCAAAATAGGCGTTCAAGTCGCCAGGACGGGATGTCAATTTCTGTGAAGCACGAGACATATCGACCTATCTGGCGTTTTGAGCCGCTCTGCACAAGTGACATGAGCTTTCCGACTCGGTATGGCGCGCTCATGACAGATTTCAATGATGATATGGATATGAAGACGCGGAAAAAACGTCTCGTCTATCGGTCGAATTATCGCGGTTTTAAAGAGGCCGATATGATTTTGGGTGGATTTGCCAAGGCACATATTGAGGCGCTGTCCGAAGCGGAAGTCCTGATGTTCGAAGACCTGCTAAATGCTAAAGATCATGACATTTATGGTTGGATTATGGGAACATTGGATGCGCCCGCCAATTATGACACACCTCTTTTGGAACGCCTACGCGAATATAACCCAATCAAATAAATGCAAATCCAACTCTCCCGATATGTCGGACCCGATGCACAGCTGACTGCATCCGGATTACCCGAAGGTGCTGATGCGCTGGCGTTTACAAAAGCGGTTCGTCGTGACAAAAAACCTGCACTGTTTATCGCGCGAGATGATGCGCGTGCGGCTGCATTTCAATCGGCCTGCCGTTTCTTTGGCCCTGATATTCCGGTGCTTATGCTCCCGGCTTGGGACTGCCTGCCATATGACCGCGTTTCGCCCAGCCGCACATTGGCGGCTCGCCGGGCGGGGGCGCTTTTCTTTCTAACGACGATTGACCAGTCACGGCCTTATATCATCGTCACAACCGTCAGTGCCGCGCTGCAAAATGTGCCCCCGCGCTCGATTATTTCCGACTCAGGTCTTTCGGCAAAGGTTGGGGAAGACATGGAACGCGAAAGGATCATCCGCTATCTGACGAATAACGGATATTCGCGGGCAAGTACGGTTGTGGAGGCCGGTGATTTCGCTGTGCGTGGCGGCATTATTGATATCTTCCCGCCGACGGAAAAGAACCCGCTTCGCCTCGATTTCTTTGGCGACGAGATTGAGTCCATTCGAGAATTTGACGTGGAAAGCCAGCGCACGACGTCTGCGCGGTCTCAGCTCGTTCTCGCGCCGGTCTCCGAAGTCTTCATGACTGAAGGGTCGATCAGCCATTTCCGAAAAAACTATATTGCCAGTTTTGGCGGAGGCGTCAGCCGCGACCCTATCTATGCGGCGGTCGTTGACGGAATACGCCCGCAAGGGATTGAGCATTATATGCCGCTCTTTTACGAGCATATGGAGACGCTCTTCGATTATCTCGGTCCGAAAACGCTCATTGCAACAGATGGGCTTCTGCTGGAAGCATTGCGGGAACGTCTGGACCTGATTGAGGACTTTTACACCTCGCGCCGGGAACATGCGGAAGCGCGGGATACGGGGTCGGGTGATCCCACGAAAAGCGCGGGACTTTATCGTCCGCTGCCGATTAATCGCCTTTACCTTGATGAGCTGGCCTGGGATGCACAACTTGCGACACAGCGTTTGCGCAAACATACACCATTTGAAAGCCCGGAAGAGGGTGTGCTCGACTTTGGCGGGCGGCCTTCTCGAAATTTCTCTGCCGAGCGCCGCACGGAAGGAGTAAACGTTTTCGAAGTTGTTGCCGAACATGTTCGGTCCTTGCGTGATGCCGGGCAACGAATCTGGGTCGGGTGCTGGACGGATGGCTCTCGCGAACGCCTTGTCAGTGTCTTTGAAGACCAAGACCTGATTGTGCCCAAGGTCAATTCACAGGCCGCTTTGGACAGTAAGCCCGGCGATGTGCGGGCCATCATCCTGCCAATTGAAAACGGATTTACGCTCGGAAAACTCTCAGTCCTGTCAGAACAGGATATTTTGGGCGACCGCCTGATTAATCGCGGGCGAAAGCGAAAAGCCAAAAATTTCATTGCCGAGGCAGGCTCCCTCACGCCCGGTGATTTGATTGTTCACATTGATCACGGTTTGGGGCGGTATTTGGGGCTGAAAACCTTGCAAGTGTCGGATGCGCCGCATGACTGTTTGGAGCTTGAATATGCGGGCGAAGCAAAACTTTACCTGCCTGTTGAGAATATTGAACTTCTCTCCCGTTATGGCAGCGCAGGCGACGGGGCAGTACTGGACCGTCTGGGCAGTGCGGCGTGGCAAGCGCGTAAATCAAAAGCCAAAGGACGCCTGCGGGAGATGGCGGCAGGCCTCATCAAAATTGCGGCCAAACGCGCCATGCGACGAACCGATCCCATCTCGCCGGATGAAAGCACTTATAACGAATTTGCCGCGCGCTTCCCCTATGCGGAAACAGATGACCAGTTAAACGCGATTGATGACGTCTATAACGACTTAGCAAGCGGGCGTCCCATGGACCGCTTGATTTGCGGGGATGTCGGGTTTGGTAAAACAGAGGTGGCTCTACGCGCCGCGTTCGCAGTGGCTATGGCCGGGCAGCAGGTCGCGATTGTCGCGCCGACAACCATTCTTTCGCGTCAGCATTACAAGACATTCGCAGCACGTTTCCGCGGATGGCCCGTCAATGTCCGTCAACTCTCCCGTCTGGTAGGTGCGAAAGAGACGACGCAGACGAAGGAAGATTTGGCCAATGGCCGCGTCGATATTGTCATCGGCACTCACGCGCTATTGGCTAAGACGGTTAAATTTTCAGATTTGGGGCTTGTGATTGTTGATGAAGAACAGCGTTTTGGGGTTCAGCATAAAGAGCGTCTGAAATCCCTGCGTGCCGATGTGCATGTGTTGACACTGACGGCGACACCCATCCCGCGCACCTTGCAAATGGCGCTATCCGGTATTCGCGAATTGTCCCTGATTGCCACGCCGCCCGTGGACCGTTTAGCTATTCGGACCTATGTCACGCCATGGGATGAAGTGAGCCTTCGCAAAGCCTTATTGCGTGAAAAATATCGTGGCGGGCAATCCTATTTCATCTGTCCGCGTATCGCTGATATTCCGCGTATTGAGGAATTCATGCGCAATGCAGTGCCGGAGGTGAAATATATCATCGCCCACGGTCAGATGGCGGCCGGCGCGTTGGAAGACATCATGACCGCCTTTTATGACGGTGAATATGACGTGTTGATTTCGACCTCTATCATTGAGAGCGGGATTGATATTCCTTCTGCCAATACAATGATTATCTATCGTGCGGATAGGTTTGGATTGGCACAGTTATATCAGATGCGCGGGCGTGTCGGGCGGTCAAAGGTTCGGGCCTATGCCTATCTCACCATGCCGGAAGCTCAAATTGCGACAGAAGGCGCGATGAAACGTCTGAAGATTCTGCAATCGCTCGATAATCTGGGCGCAGGGTTCACGCTGGCCAGTCACGATCTAGATATGCGTGGCGGGGGCAATCCACTGGGCGAAGAACAATCTGGTCACATCAAAGATCTGGGTGTAGAGCTCTATCAGCATATGTTGGAAGAGGCCGTTGCAGAGCTGCGAGACGATGAGGATAGCGTTCGGGATGAGAGCTGGACGCCGCAAGTCAATGTAGGCGTCGCCATCCTGATACCCGAAACTTATATTCCCGATCTCAATTTACGCCTCGCCACCTATCGCAGGATTTCGGAAATCTCTGATGATACCGAAGGAAATGCTTTGGCAGCGGAATTAATTGACCGCTTTGGTCCTATTCCCGAAGAAGTCGACCATCTGTTAAAAGTTATGAAAATCAAGCGTCTGTGCCGTCAGGCTCATGTCGCAAAAGTTGATGCGGGACCAAAGGGTGTCGTCATGCATATGCGCCATGAGGATGTAAAAGACCCGTCCATCATCATGAACGCAATTACGCAAAATAGTGGTTGGCGCCTGCGTCCTGACCAGACAATTTTAGTTATGGGCAATTATAACGAGCCTAAGTTCCGCCTGCGCGGGACAGAAAAAGCCGTCTCTGCTCTTGTCACGCAAGCGCCTTAGTTTTCATCCGGATTTTGGATGAGGTGTGAAATCAGTTTGTCCAACGGGTTACCTGAGGGATTGGATGTCGTGTTGATTTCGGAAATTACGGTCTGTGCGGAAATGGATAGAGGGGCGCCTTCGAAATCACCGCTATCATAAACGGTGCAATCCAGTAGTGCGGTTATCCGGGTGAGGATGGTATTGGCTTCTGATGCGTCTGTATTGTAAAATGCCAGAACAAAGGTGTCCTCATCCCAACGGCAAACCACGTCCTGCATCCGCACCAAGTTATTGATCAACTCGGCCGTTTGGGCATAAGCAGAGTTAAGCGCTTTTTCAGTCACGTCATCGACAGAAGATGATGTCAGTTTTAACCCGATAAGTGTCACAGGAGCGTTCGCTAATGCGGCCGCATCCATAATACGGGGAAGGTGCGCCCGCATAAATCTTTGTGAATAAGCTGTGCCGGAGGGATCTACCGCGGCATCTACACTCAGGCTTAAGAAATCGGACTTCATCTGTTCGTGAATGCGGTGATAATTTGCGAGTTCCAATATACGACCACTGATTTCCTCAGAGTCTGCATCGCAATCTATGATGTCCTGTGCGCCGCGATCATAAGCGGCTTTGTACTCCGTAAAACTATGCCCATTGACCAAAAATAGTGTCGGGGTGTGGTAGAGACGCGAATTGCGCCGCATTGTTTCGGAAATACTGAACGCAGGCTCTGTCTGATCCAAAGCATTCATAACGACCGCATCAAAAGGCGCTCCATGTAGATAATCAAAGGCCGAGAAGCTCGTAAATGCCGCCGTAATCTCAACGCCTTTATCCTGAAGCGCGTTGATTATAACCATAAAGCTGGGCGAGGCCTTTCCGATGAACAGAACCCGAAATTTTCTATCAGGAGATAGATCGCCGATATCTGGTGTTTGCCCGAAATCTTCGCCCAAAGTGTGTAACCTTCGGGAAATCTCCCCGTCCATGACGCCTAGCCGTATCATAGCATTCACCCGGTTCGCAATTTGGGACGGGTGCATGGGCGCAAATAGCGTGGAATCAAATCCAACAGAAGCATCTGGAGAGGGCCGTGACATCGCCCCGATGATTGGAACATTGCGAGTTTTATAATGGGCGCGAATCACTTTGGCGAGCTTTGGGCCTTGTTCCGCATAATCGACCAAGTGGCACAGTACGGCGTCCGGAATTCGGGTCGGAATAGAGGTTAGGGTTTGACCATCAAATAGGCAGAGTTGAACGTCTAAATCCAAGGACCGCAAGTTTTTCGCGACATCACGGCTCTCAATGGGATGATCCGATACAATCACGACACGCGTTTTACGAGAGCGGACCTGAGAAAGACCCCGAGAATCAGTGGAGATGTCTAAAGCTGTCGCGTGCATAGAAAGAGAGTAGGGCCGAAGTCCTACCAGCATGTTAACCATGTGGGCGATAAAATTTTCGTGTCGAGTTAAGCCGCCAACTTACCAGCCGCAGGTGCGGTCTTTATTCTCTTCCTGTAGATAGGTCATGACCGGCGCGAAATATTCCAAAATGGCCGAACCATCCATATCGCGTGTTCCCGTGAAAGCCTCCAGTGCATCCGGCCACGGCTTACTGGCACCCATTTCCATCATGGCGTTGAATTTCTCGCCCACATCTTTGTTTCCATAAACGGAACAACGATGAAGCGGGCCTTCAAACCCGGCTTGGTCACAGGCAGCTTTGTGGAATTGGAACTGCAGAATATGGGCGAGGAAATAACGCATATAAGGCGTATTGCCGGGAATGTGGTATTTTGCACCCGGGTCGAACGCATCGGCGGGACGGTCACTCGGCGGTTTCAAGCCCTGATATTTTTCTCGCAGGTCCCACCAGCCGTCATTATATTCGGATGGAGAATAGGTGCCGTCAAAAACATTCCAACGCCATTTATCCACCATCAAGCCGAAAGGCAGGAAGGCCACCTTGTCCATTGCCTGGCGCATAAGGAGGGCCAGATCAGCATCTTCGCCGGGAACATCATCCGCGTCCAATAATCCGATTTGAACCAGATATTCCGGAGTCAAAGAAAGGGCAATCATATCGCCAATCGCTTCGTGGAAGCCGTCATTCGCACCATCTTTGTAAAAAATGGATTGGTCTTTATAGGCGCGCTGATAAAAATTATGGCCGAGTTCGTGGTGCACGGTCGAAAAATCTTCCGCATTGACCTTGGTGCACATTTTGATCCGGACATCTTCCAGATTATCCAAATTCCAAGCCGAGGCATGACACACAACCTCACGATCAGCGGGCTTGGTGATCAGGGAACGCTGCCAGAATGTGTCAGGCAATTCTTCAAAACCCATCGAAGTGAAGAACTGTTCGGCGACTTCAACCATTTTCTTGGCGTCATATCCGGCATCGACCAGTAATTTGGTCAAATCAACGCCTTCACCGCCACCTTCAGGCGCAACATCGTCATAAATATTGCCCCAGCTCTGACCCCACATATTGCCGAGAAGGTCTGCGCGCATAGGACCATCCAATGGCACAACCTCATCGCCATATTTTTCATTCAATTCGGCACGGACGTAGCAATGCAATTCATCATAGAGCGGTTTAACCTGTCCCCACAGACGGTCGGCCTCTTTGGAGAAGTCCTCCGCATCCATGTCGTATCCCGCTCGCCAGAGGTCGCCGGCATCTTTAAATCCGAGTTCGGCAGAGCCTTTATTGATGATTTTGACCATTTCGGCGTAATCATTTTTCATCGGTTTAGAGATTGTACGCCAACCTTCCCAAATCGATTGCAGTAATTCCGGGTCATCGGATTGGGCGATTATGTCAGATGCCTGACCCAAATGAATCATGTCATTGGGGGCTTCTTGAGACAGAGATCCATCACCATCCGAGTCAAGAATGGCGATAATGCGTTTGTCATCTACATCGACTTTAAATTTTCCTTTGCCATAAGTGCCGTCTAACTCCGTCATGATTGTCGCCAGCTTCTTTGCCGCCGCCGCGTCATCCGGCGCTGGGAAGTTGGACCCGCGCAACATGCCGTCAATTTTCCGCTTCATATCCGCGGGCAGGGACAGGTCTTTGAACCGTTTGGCTTCTTTTGACAGGCGCGTGGACATTTTGGCGCCTTGCTCGCCGACACGGGCTTCCAATGCGGCTGTGTCTTCCGTGATGAAATTGGCTTTGACCCAAGAGACCTGCGCGGCATAAGCTGAAAATTCGGCAATCTCTTTCTCTGCCGCCTCAAGAAATTCCTTGGCTTCCTGAACGGTCGGAGCGGATGCTTGCTGTGACGCCGCCATAAGTTCGGAGCCGGGACGGGTCGCGGCTTCTGTAACGAGCGTTTCGACTGCGCTGGCATCAGGCGATGTGTTTGGCGTCGCGGTGTCAGACGCACCCGTACAAGCCGTTAGCAAAAGAGCCAAAGACGTCAGCGCTGATGCACCTAATAGTTTCGTTTTTGCCATGATATGTCCTCGCTTTGAATGCAGGACTGCTCGCGTCATGTATAACCCGTCATTTGCGGCAATCCTTTCCGCTTCCATCCGTCGTAGACACAGGGCAGAGAGTGTTCAACACTTCAGCTGCGACGCTTGGCCGTAAAGGCCTGAAATCCTGCATTTTTATTGCGGGGTGAGACCGAAAGGACACAATTTCCATGTCTAAACCCGGCTTACTGCTCGTCAATCTCGGTTCGCCCGATTCGCCGACGGCCAAAGACACACGGCGTTACTTGGCCGAGTTTCTTCATGATTACCGTGTCATCGATACGTCGCGTTGGATTTGGTGTCCGGTCTTGCACGGTATTATTTTGCGGACGCGGCCGCGCAAATCTGCCGAGGCCTATGAGTCAATTTGGCATGAACCGGAAGCGTTTCCAGGTGATGAAGCCCCGCTTGTCCGCATCACCCGTGCACAAGCGGAAGGCGTGCAAGAACGTTTGGGCGATGATGTCTATGTCGAAATAGCCATGCGTTACGGCAATCCATCTATCGGCTCAGCCTTAGATGCTCTGAACGCTAAGGGCTGTACGCGGATCGCCGTTCTACCGCTCTATCCGCAATTTGCGGGCGCAACCACGGCGTCCGTTTATGACGGCGTCGCTATGGCGCTTGAGAAGCGCATGGATGTGCCTGAATTGCGTTTTCTGCGGCATTATTATGATGACCCGCGCTTTATTGCGGCTTTGGCAGAGAGCGTAGACACGCATCTCGCCACTCTTGATTGGACGCCTGATGTTGTTCTGACATCCTATCATGGCCTCCCGCAAAGCTATGTCGATAAGGGCGATCCTTATCAGGGCGAATGTTTGGAAACGACGGCCCTTTTACGTGCCCATATGGGTAAATCGGAAGACGAGCTTTATGCGACGTTCCAATCCCGATTTGGCCCAAAAGCTTGGCTGCAGCCTTATACGGACAAGACTTTGGAGGCTTTACCTGCAAC
Source organism: Hellea sp. (assembly GCA_020628495.1). Lineage (GTDB taxonomy): Bacteria > Pseudomonadota > Alphaproteobacteria > Caulobacterales > Maricaulaceae > Litorimonas. Next base: position 4,913 of record JAHDFA010000041.1, on the reverse strand, counting down.
AGGCGTCAAGAAGGTCGCCGTTATGATGCCGGGCTTTTCCGCGGATTGTTTGGAAACGTTGGAGGAGATTGCGGTCGAGGCGAAAGAAAGTTTCGAAGAGCATGGCGGCACTCATTTCACCGCTATTCCGTGCCTGAACGCAGACAAAGCCCATCTGGACCTATTGGCCAATCTTGCGAAAGAGCGCTTGTTAAACGGCTGGCTTTAGGCGCTCAAAAATATCTTCAATAGTAAGGCTCGTGTCCAATATGACATCGGACCCGATTGTTGCATCGGCCAACGCCGCATAGTCTTTCGCGCGTGAGCGTAAGAGATTTGGGTAGCATTCCAAGATTGCGTCATCGGGTGTTTGGCCGGGGTTTTGTTTGAAATGGCCATTCCACATCAGGGGTTTGGGCTGCTTGAAATATTGGTCTATTAAACGCTCTACCGCATCATCTGATGCAGAAATATGGATGACATACCAATCTCTTACGAGGGCTTTCTGAACTGATTTATCGGTATAAATTACACTGCCGGTCGTATCTAGAACCGCATTTCCAATTTCGCTGTTCAGCGCTTTTAAGGTGGCGTTACTTTCCAACCGTTTGGATTCTGCTTCACGCTCTGCATAGCCATCAGAATAAGGTTGCCCCTGCCACGCAGCAAAGGCGTCCATATCATCATGACCGAGTTGTTCGCGTATGAGTTTGTCGACTTCGATTAATTCAAAATCAAAGGAGGTGGCGAGACGCATGCCTGTATAGCTCTTGCCGATATTGGACATGCCAACTAGCGCGATACGCAAGCGGTTTTCGGCATAACGCCGTTCAAATTCGGCGCAGGAGAGCTGCATCAGGCGTGCATCGCCAGATAATCTGATAGGTCAGCTAAAGTCGGTCCCATGACATGCACGCGCTGTTTCTTTTTCATGGCTTTCGCCAGAGGCGCCGGCATGGGGATGTCGGTATGTAAAATGCGCTCAACGCTATCCGCAAACTTAGCCGGATGAGCGGTGCCGACCGTTATCCGTGTGAAGGGTTCTGATATATCAGCGGCGAATTTCTCCATGGCCAAATGACCAACAGCTGTGTGCGGGCACATGACATAGCCTGTTTCCGTATGGATACGGCGGATATGACGTTCCGTCTCTTCATCAGAGAATGACGCACCCCAGCACACACTAACGATTTCCGTATAGTCATCATTGTAGAGAGACAGGATGCGCGGGAAATTATTGGGCCGGCCAATATCCATTGCATTAGACAAGGTTGGGACGCTGGGGCGAGGTTCATAAACACTGGTAGACAAATAATCCACGAAGGGGTCATTGGCATTGTTGCCGATCACAAACCGGTCAATCGGCGCCCCCATCTTCTTAGCAATTAGGCCGCCCGTCAGATTACCCAGATTTCCGGACGGAATAGAATAAACCAAGGGTCTGTTTGGATAGGCGGCTTTTGCCTGCAAGGATGTCCAGAAGTAATAGAAGCTCTGCGGGATAACGCGCCCTACATTAATGGAATTCGCGCTCATCAGATTATATTGTTTCGTCAAATCAGGATTGCCGAAAGCCGCTTTGACCAGCTGCTGGCAGTCATCAAATGTGCCGTCCACGGATATGGCCTTCACATTTGAATTCGCGCGACCCATAGTCGTGAGCTGTTGTTCCTGAACCTTACTGACCCCGCCTTTGGGAAACAAGATGAAGACCTTGATACCTTTTTGGTCCAAGAATGCATCCCCAATCGCGCCGCCCGTATCGCCTGATGTCGCGACCAATATAGTACGTTTTTGCTTTGTTGCGCCCATCAAGTGACTGGCAGCGCGGCCCATAAAGCGTGCAGCAAAATCTTTGAAGGCGAGGGTTGGGCCGTGAAACAGCTCCAACACAAAATCTTCTGCGTCAGGCGCAAGAGCAGGATCAAGTGCTTCGCCTGATAATGTCACCATCGGGACATCGAAATTATAGGCATCGCGGCAGAGCGCCACCAAATCAGAGGCGGAGAACCGATCATCTGTGAAGTGCACGGCCAGTTCCGCCGCGCATTCCGCGAATGACATTGCGCCCATACGCGCCGTATTTTTTGGATTAAAATGCGGGATTTCATCGGGCATCCACAAGCCGCCATCGGGCGCAAGGCTGGCGAGTAGCGCATCGCCAAAGGCGGCTTTAATCTCAGAATCTCTATTTGAGTGGTAATTCATGCGCGCTCACATAGCGTAGGGAGGAATTTGCGCAAGGTTTTACCGTGAACGCACTGTATGGGCCAAAATATTGACCATTGTCGCATGGGCCGGAACTTGACCTTTATTACGGATTTTGTGCGGTCGATCTGCGTGATAGCGAAGCGTTTCACCCGCTACTGCGGTCCATGTTTCTCCGTTGACCGTCACGTCCAACTCGCCTGTTAAAATTGTTAGGTTTTCAACAGACCCCTGAGGGTGAGGCGAGCTTTCAAGAACGCCGCCGGGCTCGGCTTTGAAATCATACCATTGAACGAACTGAATGGTGTCGAGGGATCCAATGATCCGCAGTTCGCATAACCCATCTTCCGAGGTTAGAAGGGGCGTGTCTTGAATGCGGGAGTGTTGGACGAGAGCGGAGCCGTCTGGGGTGGTGTCGGACACCATCGCTTCAACGCTTGTGCCAAGGGCTTGAGACAGGCGTGATAATGTTGCCAATGTCGGATTCGTCTCATTTTTCTCAATTTGCGAAATCATAGACTTGGCAACTCCCGACACGCTGGATAAATCACCCAATGACATTTTATCAGCCGTGCGCAGCCTCTGAATGGTTTGGCCCAGTTTTTCGGACAAGGCTTCCGTTTCAGGGCAGGGTTCGCGTTTTTGTCTAGCCATAAAGTTTTCGTGTAGATGTGGATTTACGTCACATCGTTCTATATATAGAACACCACTGTTCAATCAAGTGAACACATTGAAACGGATAAGCTAACGCTAACATGCAATATTTGCCCATACATTTTGATACACGCGGCGCGACAATCCTCATTGTTGGAGGCGGTCCTGCAGCGGAAGCTAAGCTGCGTACGCTGCTGAAGACGGAAGCTATCCTACGGGTGGTGGCTGAAGAGATTAGCCCCGAAATCACGCGATGGGCGGAGCAGGGGAAACTGCAGCATGAAGATCGTCCATTCAAAGCCACAGACTTAGACGGCGTTTCGCTCTTATATTCGGCTACAGAAGATAACGCCTATAATGGCGAAATCGCTGACATGGCCGCTGCACGCCAAATTCCTGCTAACGCAGCGGATTATAAAGATGCCTGCCGTTTCATCACACCGGCCTTGGTCGACCGTGCACCTGTCACCGTTTCTATCGGAACGGAAGGGACTAGTCCCGCTCTCGCGCGGGCCTTAAAAGCTGATCTGGAAACACGCCTGCCGCCGGAAACGGGACGATTTGCATACAAAACCAAAGCCTTACGCGAAAAAGTCAAAGCGCTTATGCCTGATCTTGCGGACCGTCAGCGCTTCTGGGCAAAAATATTGGGCGGGAAAGATTTGACCGCACAGCTCCGCATTTCGGAAGCTGAATTGGAAGCCCAGGTCGAGGCGCAACTCACGGGTCATGACGACATTGCGGGCAAGGTCCTGTTGGTTGGTGCAGGGCCGGGCGATCCGGATATGCTGACAACAGCTGCCAGACGTGCGCTACATTCAGCGGATGTTATTGTTTATGACAGGCTGGTCAGCGACGGCGTCATGGAATTGGGACGCCGCGAAGCCGAATATATCTACGTTGGTAAAACACCTGGTGAGCCGTCTATTGGCCAAGCCGCAATCAATGAAATTCTGATAGAGAAAGCCTCCGAAGGTCTCGCCGTTGTCCGCCTCAAATCCGGTGATCCACTCATTTTTGGCCGGGCCGATGAAGAAATTGACGCTCTGCAAGCGCATAATATCCCGGTACAAATCATCCCCGGAATTACATCTGCGGCGGCTGCCGCTGCGGCGATAAAGGCTTCGCTGACGACACGCGGCACGAATAAGGCGATTTCGCTGCTAACAGGACATGACGCGAAAGGCTTTGCTGAACAGGATTGGGTGTCACTCGCGAGGCCCGGCGGCCGTGCAGCCGTTTACATGGGTGTCGGCGCCGCGCGCTTTATCCAAGGGCGGTTAATGCTACACGGCGCGGAAGCAGGCCGACCTGTTACCGTCGTCGAAAATGCGTCCCGTCCAAATCAAATAATTGTCTATACGACTTTGAAAAACTTACCTGATGACATTGCCGCATCCGGTATAAAAGGCCCGGCCATCCTGTTGATTGGATATGCTGAACGCCGCGCTGAAACTGAAATAAGAGCCGCCATATGAGCACGTTAAAACATAAGGGCAAAGGCCCGCAGGCGATGACCGCAAATGAATTGCGCGACGGGCTGAATGTTTGGCTGGATGAAAATCTGGATTGGACGCGGGATTACGCGCAAGCCCTACGCACAGAAGACCAAGACTTGATCGACCGGATGCAGCTCAAAGCCGAAACGGATGAGGGTAAAAACCTCGTCGTTGGCACATATTTTATCGATGTCGAACCTGACACCGGACTGCCTGCGCGTTACCGCGAGAAATTCCGCGTGAACGGTCCATCCTATGACACAGCCGATTTGCTGGAGGCGAAATAATGTATCGCTATGATGAATTTGACGCGCAATTTGTGGCGGAACGGACAAAGCAGTTTCGCGGGCAAGTCGAACGCCGCTTGGCCGGACGTTTGAGCGAGAATGAGTTTCGCCCGCTACGCCTGATGAACGGCCTCTATCTGCAACTTCACGCCTATATGCTGCGCGTCGCCATTCCTTACGGGACGCTCAACAGTGAGCAGTTCCGTATGCTTGCGCATCTGGCCGAGAAATATGACCGCGGTTATGGTCACGTCACGACACGCCAGAACATGCAGTATAATTGGCC
>JAHDFA010000040.1:15082-19738 GCA_020628495.1 Hellea sp. | reverse complement strand
CCGGACCGTGTGCGTGGCCGTGGTCTAATTCTTCCGCTGTGGCGTCGCGGCTTTCGGTAATTTCAACATCGAAGTTTAGGTTCACCCCGGCCAGCGGATGGTTGCCGTCGATAAAGACTTCTTCGCCGAGGACATTAATGACCCGAAACATGGGCGAGCCGGGCTCGCCATTGATTTTGAATTGCAGCCCCGGCTTCACATCCGTACCCGGCGGAAATTGGCCGAGCTTCACATTCATTTTAAGCGCCGGATTGACTTCGCCATAGCCATCTTTGGCAGACAACGAGACTGACTTTTTCTCACCGACGGAGAGGGTCTGCATCTCTTTATCGAGTGCAGGCAATATCTGCCCGCTCCCCGCGAGATAAAGCATCGGGTCACGGCCTTCGGAACTATCGAGGACTTCGCCGTCGTCATTTTTGAGGCGATAGTGAAATCCGATGACTTTGGGTATTTCGGCGGTCATGACTGTGGCCTTTTGGTTGCCCGAACGTTAGTCTTGTTCAAAGACTTTGATTATGTTGTCGTCGGGAAAACTTGCGATCAAACCCGTTTTGAGCGGGCTGCCACCACTTAAAAATCCAACTTCGTCATGCCCAACGCCGAGGTCAAAATAAGCGTGGTCCGATAAAGGTAGATAGCTATCACTGAAAAATAAATCCGCGCTTTTATATATAACGGCGAAAGGTGAGTCCGATGTGGTTATAAATATAGTTTGACCACGATGATCATCTATTGGAATGGTCGAGATGGATGTCGGCGAACCGTAATCCCAACTATGCGTCTCTTGCAGCACAGCGCCGTCGGTATTCAATCCGACAATGACGAGTCGGTGCACACCTTCCGTTTCGCCATTTGAAAAAGCGAGCGCTAAACCCGCTAGGCCCTGCGTTCCTATCTGACTGGAAGTTATGAAGTCTGCCGTCTCGCCCTCTGCAAGTTGGAGATCAATCGCAGCAGATTCAATTTCAGTGAGCCCTATGATGCGATTATCATCACTTCTGGTCAGTCGGTAATGTATGATCTCATTTGTATTTTGATCAAAGGCGAGCAGTCTTTTGCCGGTTAGAGACACCTGTTTATTATCAAAGGCGCGCTCGACAATTTGCATTTCACAAATGGCCGCCCCTTCCCCGAAACTGGCAAGTTCAGTCGTTCCATTAGGCTCGGAATTTTCATCCAGCGTAAACGCCGCAAGAATGGAATCTCCACTTGCACTGCCAATCAAGATATTTCCGAAAGAGAAGCCCGGCTCAGTTACGCTGCTACAAGGTTGATCAACATCGATGGATAAGATTTCGGCAGGCTCTCTTAGCGGTTCATAAAATGTGACTTGGGTCTCACCAAAAGCGGCCAACCATGCGATATTAAAAGGGGAAGGTGTTCCAATGGCTGATACTATTGAGGCATTCGCCTCTATCGCTTCGGGTGTGATAACACCTGCATGGCCTTCAAACCCATAGCCGAATAAGTCCATCAGGATGCGGCCACCATTATCATAGACAAGATAGTTTAGGGATTCGAGGACGTTTATGCTTGTGGGAATGGAGATAATCTTATTGGGATAGTTGACTGTTTTTTCGGAAACAATCGTCGTATTTGCCGCTGGCGTCAGAACGAGATTGGAAAGTGTGAGTGTAACCTCATCGGAGCTGGAAGTCGTTCCGTCAGAAACCTGTAATTGGAAACGGGCAGCACGATCCTCGGTCAAATTAGGCACTGTAATATCTGTCATCGCACTTGTCGCTGCAGAAAATACTACCGTCGGGCCAGAGAGCTGGGTCCATCGGAAACTCAGCGTGTCACCATCAGCGTCAGAGCTGTTCGACCCGTCCAATGTGCTGGTTTTCCCTTCCAATGGGGACATGTCAGACGCACGAATTGAAACGCTGGGCGCGGCATTCGTCGAACCTCCACTTGGCGGCGGGGTTACACCGCCATTTCCGCCGCTGCTACCGCCACTGCCGCCTCCGCAAGCAGACAAGGCGAGGCACGAAGCCGCAATACATAAGATATCTCGATAAAGCCGTAACATGTAACATCCCTTTTTAGATAAAACTCAAAGTAAGCTCAATCTTTAAGAGGTCAACGCCGAGTTGAAGACTTTGCACATGCTCCAAAACAAAAACCCGGCCACACGGACCGGGTTTCTTTAGTCTTATCTAATTGCGTCAGCGATTAGTCTTCGCGGCGCTTGCGCGGACGACGGCTGCGCTTTGGCTTTTCTTCTGCATCGCCATCGCTGTCATCATCGCCGTCTTCACGAGCGATTTCTTCGCCTGTTTCCTGATCGACAAATTTCATCGACAGACGGACTTTACCGCGATTGTCAAAGCCCATCAGCTTGACGAAAACCTCTTGGCCTTCTTCAAGGAAATCGGATGGGTGGTTCACGCGCTCAGGCTTGATTTGGCTGACATGCACCAGGCCGTCTTTCTTGCCAAAGAAGTTCACGAATGCGCCGAAATCGACGACCTTCACGACTTTACCTTTATAGATCGCGCCTTCTTCCGGATCGGCGGTCAGGCCGTGGATCCATTCGCGGGCGGCATCGATAGATTTCTTATCTGTCGAGGCGATCTTGATTGTGCCGTCATCTTCGACAGAGACGCGGGCGCCTGTTGTGTCGACGATTTCGCGGATGACCTTACCACCCGTACCGATGACGTCGCGGATTTTATCAACCGGGATTTTCATCGTTTCAATGCGTGGTGCAAATTCACCGACGTCTTCACGGGATTCGGACAGACCTTTATTCATCTCATCCAAGATGTGCAGGCGGCCTGCATTGGCTTGCTCAAGCGCGGTTGTCATGATCTCTTCAGAGATACCGGCGATCTTGATGTCCATTTGCAAAGACGTGATGCCTTCGGATGTACCCGCGACTTTAAAGTCCATATCGCCGAGGTGATCTTCGTCGCCGAGGATGTCACTTAGGACAGCAATGTCTTTGCCTTCTTTGATGAGGCCCATGGCGATACCGGAAACCGGACGCTTCAGCGGAACACCCGCATCCATCATGGCAAGTGAACAGCCACAAACGGTCGCCATAGAGGATGACCCGTTTGATTCCATGATCTCTGACACGAGACGGATGGTGTATGGGAAATCATCTGCGCCCGGCAGAACGGCCTGAAGCGCGCGCCAGGCGAGCTTACCATGACCGTGTTCGCGGCGGGATGTTCCGCCCATACGGCCGGCTTCACCGACGGAATATGGCGGGAAGTTATAGTGCAGCAAGAACTTGTTCTTGATCGTGCCTGTCAGCTGATCGACGAATTGTTCGTCATCAGATGTACCGAGTGTCGCGACACAAAGCGCCTGTGTTTCACCGCGCGTGAACAAGGCGGAGCCATGAGTGCGCTCAAGAAGACCGGCTTGGGCTTCGATCGGGCGAACCTGATCCAGCTTACGGCCATCAATACGCTTCTTCGTTTTGATGACGGAAGAACGAACCGTTGCGGATTCGACGGATTTGAAACAATCATCAAAAACAGCTTCTGACATGCCGAGCGGGTTGTCGTCAGACATGACCAGCTTGGCTTTGGCGAGCGCTTTTGTGTCACGCAATGCAGCTTGGCGCTCCATCTTGTCTTTGAGCTTGTAAGCCGCCTTGATGCCTTTTTCGGCAATCTTTTTGACGTCTTTTTTCTCGTCTTCCAGATCCGGAACAACGAATTCAAACGGCTCTTTTGCAGCCTGTTCAGCCAAATCAATGATCGCATCAATGACGTCTTGGCATGACTCATGGGCGAACATCACGCCGCCGAGCATTTGCTCTTCGGTCAGTTCATCCGCTTGGGATTCCACCATCATGACGGCATCTTCCGTACCCGCAACGACGAGGTCGAGTTCTGACTCTTCCAGTTCTTGCAGCGTTGGGTTCAGAACATAGTCACCATCAATGAGACCAACGCGCGCTGCGCCGATTGGACCCATAAACGGAGCGCCTGAAATTGTTAGCGCCGCAGAGGCAGCGATCATGCCGATAATGTCCGGCTCGTTCTCAAGGTCATGTTGCAGGACCGTGATGACGACCTGGACTTCGTTGCGGAAGCCTTTTGGGAAAAGCGGACGGATTGGACGATCCGTCAGGCGGGAGATCAATGTCTCGCGCTCTGTCGGACGACCTTCGCGTTTAAAGTAACCACCCGGGATTTTACCGGCGGCGTAGAATTTTTCCATATAGTTGACAGTGAGCGGGAAAAAGCTCTGACCCGGACGGGCTTCTTTTCCGAAGCAAACTGTCGCGAGGAGTTTGGTGTCGCCATAAGTCGCAAAAACTGCGCCGTCGGCTTGGCGGGCCATGCCGCCGGTTTCCAGGGTCAGCGTGCGGCCGGCCCAATCGATTGATACTGATTTCTTATCGAACATACGTGTAATTTCTTTCTTTCATCGTACTTACTTGTTCTGCCTGATGGCAGGTTCCATCTGCGGTCATTCGCTGGGATGGAAGATATGCGCTAAATGCGCGAAATGCCGCCATCGGGGCGGCACTTTTTCTTAGATAATTCGGAGCTAATCGCTTAAGCGGCACGCATAAATCTTTCAGATTTAAGCTTTCGCCTTATCGGCATTTCGCTGTCGCGAATTGCCTTTACCGGCGCAGACCCAAACGTTTGATAAGATCCTGATAACGGGCCTCATCCTTTTTCT
>JAHDFA010000040.1:0-14982 GCA_020628495.1 Hellea sp. | reverse complement strand
CGGCGCAGACCCAAACGTTTGATAAGATCCTGATAACGGGCCTCATCCTTTTTCTTTACATAGGACAATAGGCTACGACGCTTATTGACCATCAAAAGCAAACCACGACGTGAGTGATTGTCTTTTTTATTGGTTTTGAAGTGTTCCGTCAGATTGACGATGCGTTCCGTCAGGATCGCAACTTGAACTTCAGGGGAGCCTGTATCGCCAGGCTGGACGGCGTATTCGTTGATCAAAGCGGCTTTGCGCTCGGGTGTGATCGACATCGTGTTTCTCCGTATAGAGTTATAGGTTGAACACACGTTTCGGGACCAAAACCCCGTCGCGTGGCTGGCAGAGCGCAATTAAAACACCGCCTCTTTCTGCGCGCACAAATTCGTGGTTCAGAAGATGAGGCGGCGCGGTCATTCCGCGTCCGTGTTTCAGATCGATTGCATCTTGGTCTGTTACGGCCAGCACCGGGATGTCGTCCAGAGCGGTCGAAACAGAGAGCAGCCCCTCCGTAACGCGCGCCCTATCACACATCTGCGTCAGGGCGTCCAGTGTTATTGACTGCTGTAGCGTGAACGGTCCGACCCGTGTTCGGCGCAAAACGGAGACATATCCGCAAGCCCCCAGCGCCGCCGCCAAATCCCGCGCGAGAGACCGAATATAAGTCCCTTTTCCGCAATCCACCTCGAACGTGGCTGTGTCTTTGGTGCATTCTGTGAGCTCGAACCTGTCAACACGCACGGGACGGGATTTGATCTCCACCGTCTCGCCCGCCCGCGCCAAATCATAAGCCCGTTTTCCGTCAATCTTGATGGCAGAGAATTTCGGCGGAACCTGTTCAATCTCGCCCGTGAATTCAGGGAGAGCCGCCCTGATATCGCTTTCCCTCGGACGGATATCTGATGTTGCTATGATCTCGCCTTCCGCATCCAGCGTCGTGCGCGTTTCGCCCCATGTGATTTCGAAGCTATATGACTTTTCCGCGTCCATCATAAAAGGAACGGTCTTGGTCGCCTCACCCAAGGCAATCGGCAAAATGCCTGTCGCCAGCGGGTCCAATGTCCCTGCATGACCGGCTTTGGCCGCAGAAAACAACCAGCGCACTTTGCCCACCATGGGCGTTGACCCAACGCCATAAGGCTTGTCCAGAACAACCCAGCCATGGACGGGATTACCTTTGCGCCGTTTTCGTCCGTTGGGGTCCATAAAATTTCATTCCACTAAAGTGAATTCATTGTTTTATTCGAGATACAGCTTGAAAGCGAATTTCTTTGAAGCAATACGAACATATAACTTTAACAGGGTCAGGGGACCATACACATGAATATGAACTTATCTTTTGCAAAAAAAGCCGTGCCGTTAGCGGCCGTTGTAATGATGTCAGCTTGTCAAACGGCAGATGTCTATACAGCTGACACTTTTGAAAGTTATCAAACCACGCATGAAGAAGTTGCGGTTTTGCCTTTTGAGGTGACAATTGGGAAAAAGAAGATGCCGGAAGGCGCTACGCCTGAGTCTCTTAAAGCCGCTGAATTGGAAGAGGGCGTCGTTTTTCAAAAGCAGCTCTACTCTCAATTCCTGAAAAGATGGTCTAAGGGCGAATATACAGTCAAGTTCCAAGATGTCGACGAAACCAACGTACTTCTTCGTCGCGCCAATATGACTGACGAAAACATTAAAAACTTCACGAAAGCTGAAATCGGGCAAGCGCTCGGCGTGGACGCAGTGATTTCAGGAACAATTAAAAGAGACAAGCCGATGAGCACCGGGGCAGCTGTTGCCTCAACATTCTTGCTGGGCTTTGGCGGTGCGACCAATTCTGTAAACGTCAACATGACCGTTCATGACTCTGAAGCAGGGAATCTGCTTTGGTCTTATGATCATGAAGTAAAAGGCGGATTAGGCAGTTCTGCAGAAGGTGTTTCTAAATCCCTCATGAAAGGGTCTTCAAAGAAGTTTCCCTACAAAAAAGAGAAATAAATTCTCTTAAAGTCTAAAAGTATTCACCCTCTCCGATTTCGGAGAGGGTTTTTATTAGTCCAAATCCTGTTGGATATGCGGATCTTGAAGCAAGCGCGCCATATCTTCTGCGGTGTTGAAGCTCTCATCTTTCATAAACCTGAGTCGCGGCGTGGATTTCATCTCCATCTCCCGACCCAGCCGTCCTCGCAAGAATGATCCACAGCGCTGCAGAGCTTTAATGACCACATCGGGGTCATGCTCCGTCCCCAGCGGGGCGGCATAGACGATGGCGTGTTTTAAATCGGGAGAGGCGCGCACTTCCGAAATTGTCACGGACACACCCTTTAAATCGGGATCACGTAAATGCTCTCTTGCCAGAATATCGGCAAGGGCGCGGCGGATAAGTTCGCCAGCTTTGAGTTGACGTTGCGAGGGTGGGCGGTTCTTTGGCATAGAACGTTACTTAAGACGCGCGGACCGCTTTTCCAACCCGCCTGCACACGCAGCAATTGGTTGAAATTTCAACTGTAAAAATTCAGCGGCTCCCTAGACCCGTTTTACAATTCTTAATAGAATTGAGTCAATTGAGTTCGAATTGTAATTGTGAGCTCATGCAAAGTCTGAGCAAGGTCGATCGAATGAAGAATGATGTTAGAACAGCCACGGAAGTGGATGCCTTCGTTGGGAGGCAGCTAAAGATTTTGCGAAAACAAGCCGGTTATACGCAGACCGAACTTGCCGACCAAGTTGGTGTTACCTTTCAACAAATTCAAAAATATGAACGCGGCACAAACCGTATCGGCGCAAGCCGTTTGTGGAGCATGTGCAAAGTTTTTGATGTTCCGCCCGGACGCTTTTTTGAGGGCGTGGAGGAACATCTGGCGGCCACACCTGATGCCGCCAATACGTCAGAATCCGATAATAAAATTGTAGCGTCCGCGTAAGCCGAGACATTATTTAGCTTTGAGGGTAGAGAATTTGGCAATCTTCCAAAGGCGTTTTGCCGGTGCCCTGAGCCTGACCTCGCACGATTAGCGCAGAACTCTCTTTGGAAAAATCTTAGCCGCTTTTAAGCCAAAAAAAACCGCCTCGCGCAAATGGCGAAGCGGCCTTTCATTAATCAATAGCGTTATCTCAATTCAGACCTAATCGAGCGTGCGGTCGAGCATTTCGACTGTAAAACACTCTATCTGATCGCCTTTACGCAGATCGTGATACCCTTCAAAGCCCATACCGCATTCCATACCGGCCTGAACTTTCGGGACCTCATCTTTAAAGCGTTTAAGCGTGGAGAGGAAACCTTCGTGAATAACGACATCGTCGCGCAGCAGGCGCACACCCGCCCCCCGTTCGACGCGGCCTTCCGTGACTTTACAACCCGCCACTTTGCCGAGTTTGGTAATGTCAAAGACCTCCAGAATTTCTGCATAACCGATAAAGGTTTCACGGCGTTCGGGCGCCAGCATGCCTTCCAGCGCGCCTTTAATCTCGTCCAATAGCTCATAAATAATCGAGTAATAGCGGATTTCGACGCCTTCGCGTTCGGCCAGCTCTTTGGCCTGACGATTGGCCCGCACATTAAAGGCTATGATGGGCGCGCCGGACGTGGCAGCCTGATGCACATCGCTTTCTGAAATACCGCCAGCAGCCGCATAGACGACGCGGGCACGCACTTCTTCATTGCCGAGCCCTTCCAACGAGGATTTAATGGCTTGGGCAGACCCTTCAACATCAGCTTTGACCAATAGGTTCAGCTCTGACGTTTCTTTCTTCTGCAACTTCGCCATCATCTGTTCCATGGAGGCCATGGCGGATGGCGGCGCGATCTCTGCATCCTTGCGCTTTTGAATACGATATTCCGTAATTTCACGCGCTTTGGATTCATCTGCAACAACCGCGAAAGGCTCGCCCGGCATAGGCGCACCGTCGAGACCCATCAGCTCTATCGCCGTGGACGGGCCGGCTTGCTTTAACTGCTTGCCTTTCTCGTCCATCATGGCTTTGACCTTGCCCCAATGCTCACCGGCCACAACGACGTCGCCGCGTTTTAGCGTACCGCGTTTAACCAAGAGGGTCGCAACAGCGCCGCGTCCTTTTTCAATTTTGGATTCAATGACCAGACCATCCGGATTGCGGGTTGGATTGGCTTTTAATTCCATCAGCTCGGCTTGGTTAACAATCGCCTCGGCCAGATCCTGCAGACCTGTTTTCTCCTTGGCGGAAACAGGAATGGCCTGCACATCACCGGACATGCTTTCCGTGATAACATTATGCTGCAGAAGGTCCGTTTCGACTTTCTGCGGATTGGCTTCATAGGCATCCATCTTATTGATCGCGACAATGATGGGCGTCTCTGCCGCCTGGGCGTATTTGATGGATTCAATCGTTTGCGGCATAACGCCGTCATCCGCTGCTACAACCAGCACAACGATATCAACCGCTTCCGCACCACGTGTCCGCATTTCAGAGAATGCAGCATGGCCCGGTGTGTCCAAAACCGTGATCTTGTCACCGGATTTCAATTTGATTTGATAGGCACCGATATGTTGGGTGATGCCGCCGGCTTCGCCTGACGCCACATCTGTAGTCCGCAATGCGTCGAGTAGCGATGTTTTACCATGATCGACATGTCCCATAACCGCGACGACGGGCGCGCGCGGTTTACGGTCTTTTTCATCAGACGGTGTATCGTCAATCAGGAAGTCATCTTCGACATCCGCCGCAGAGACACGGTTTACCGTATGTCCGAAATCCTCAACGATGAGCTGGGCCAAATCTGCGTCAATCACGTCATTGACGGTGTGCATTTCGCCTTGTTGGAAGAGATATTTCACAACCGCTGCGCCGCGTTCTGACATACGGTTCGCCAAATCGGCAATTGTAATGGCTTCCGGAATCGTCACTTCGCGCTGAACTTTGTCTCCGCCGCGTCCACCGCCTTGCTGGCGCTGCTTTTCACGTTCGCGCGCGCGCTTCATAGAGGCGAGTGAGCGTTGGCGTTCATCATTACCGGACAGGGCTGAAACGATTGTCAGCTTACCCCGGCGGCGTTTCGTTTCACCCTTGGACCGGGTTGGCGGTGGCGTATTGCGCTTTTTCTTGACGCGGCCACCGGCTTTTTCAAGCTCAGTACGAGCATCCGTTTTTTCTTCTTTTGGCTTCGGTGCGCCCACAGCCTTCTTTTGCAGCTTCGCAGCTTCTTCGGCTTCAGCCTTTTTCTTGGCCGCTTCTTCTTCTTCCAAGCGGCGCATTTCCTCGGCTTCGGCCTCTTGGCGCTTTTGTTCGAGCAGCTTCCGCTCTTCCTCGACGCGGGCGAGACGCGCTTCCTCTTCCGCCTTACGCTGAGCGTTGCGTTCTTCCTGCTGCTTTTGCGCAGAGCTTAGCGCGGCTTGGCGCTTGAGATACTCAGCCTTGGACAGGCCGAGCTTGCGCGCGGCATCTGCAACGGCATCTATCTTGCCGGCCGGCTTTGGCGCGATAGCGGGCTTAGCGGCCGGTTTTGGCTTAGTCGGCGCCATATTTGTTTTCGGCGGCGATATAGTCGATTTTGCTGTTGCCGCACCGGGTTTGGCTTTGCCCGGACGCACAATGACTTTTTTCTTCTTCTCAACGACCACTGCGGACGGGTTGCTGGACCGGCGCGGACCACCGCGATTGGGACCAAGCGTCAGAGGGCGCCGTGCGCCGGGTTTTTTATTATTGCTGTCTGTCATATCATTATCCTGCAAAGCGGGGCCGGGTCATAACGCCGACAGGCCGTTTTGCGTCTCATGTTCCTTGCTCGCGCGGAGAGTTCGCGCAACTTAACGGGATTGTCGCATTTGGCAACATCCAATCACCGTGTCTTTAAATTTGAAAATCCGGGCATAACCGCCCCGGCCAACGGCGCTATAGGCGCATTAGAAAGCTTCGTGCTGAGCATCAGCCCAGCCCTCCGGTACCAGCGGCACAAAGCCGCCCAGACGCCGGGCGGATATGCCCAGCGATTTTGCAATGCGTCCGTGGGGCACGGCGCAATGTGTAATCGCTTCACGCCCGACAACGGCGCCCAATTCCGTACTGTGAAAACATCCAATCACGCGCGGCAGTTTAAGTTCGACCTCATGTGCGACGGCTTTAGACAATGTTCGGATTTTCCCGCGCGACCCTTCCGCCCCGTCAGATGCCTCTATCCGCCAGCCCAACGCATCTGTGCGCGCGGCGGCCATGACTTGGTCAAAGCCGATAAACAGCTTGCCGGATTTTTTAGCCATACCAATGAGCGATAAGCTATGTTTGCGCAGACCCGCTTCGACCTTCGCCGTTAAATCTTCGGGGACATTTACGTTGCCTTTGAAGCCACGTTTAAAACCACCCTTCTGGATTGCCGTCTTTAAATCGTCACGCGTCGCACTGACCCAGACGCCGCGTCCCGGTAGTTTTCCTAAAATATCAGGATAAACCGTATTTTCCGGCCCGAGGACAAATCGGATCATTTCGGCAGGATCGCGAACGTCATTGCGAGACACGCATTTACGTTCGCGCGATTTATGTCCGCGTTTATCCAGCTCTGCCGGAATGATGATGTCGGGTTGGTCTTTCAAGAGGCGCGATATGGGGGAAGCCACCGAATTTATCAAGAGGCGTACAAACCCATAATGACGGCAATGAGAGTCCCAATTTTAAGTACAGAGACCCGGAAAGTCCTGCTGAAATTTTATGATCCGCGCATTATCATCATTCTTGTCTTTATCCTCATATTCCTCAACACGACCTTTCGCGTAAAGATAATTGTCACATGCGCGCAATGTCTGATTTGCGCGTGCCATGACATGCGCCACGCTAATATAGTCTCCGACATCATCGGGCTTGAGATGCAGATTATAGCTGCGCTCTACCGCTTTCATCGCAGTGTCGCTGACCGCTGCAGAGGAGCGTCCCAGCAATGAAAGCAGATGCGTATCCATTGTCCGGTCGCCCTCTTTCAACATAAAGGCTTCTTCAAAATACTGTATAGCCTTGTCCAGATCCTTATTTAAGGCAAAGAGCTTGGGCGCCTCATCCGCCATACCTTCGAACTGTTCGGTGACAAGTTTATGATAGGCGATATCCGCACGTAGGTGCAGAAGCTGCGTATTAATCTCTCCGGTTTTAATCGCTTTGCTGAGATATTTTTTCGCTAAAGTGTAATCCTCACCAATCATGGCCGCCTGAGCAATCATGAGGAAAAGTTCTTGATTTTGCCCGAGCGAGGCCTCCAACTCTGTATGCGCGCGGGCGAATTTAAGAGCGTCCTTTTTCTCCAGAAAATTTGTCTGAGCTTTTGCAAATGCAAAATCGAGTGCGTCATCAGAAATCTCCCGCACATCTATCCGGTGTTCGAGTAAGTCTGGAGAAGCTTTAAAACTCGCGACGGCAAATCTGTTTTTGCTCCAATAGGAACGGGCCCTTTTATGGAACGCTTCCGTTGTAAGACCGAAAGCCATTTCGAAGGCTTTTATCGGGTCGGATTGTTGTCCTAATTGTTTTAAATAATCGGGCAGCTTTGCGGAAAGCTCAGGCGTATTCTGCATATAGTGAACATAGAGCCAGCTCTGACCGTAAAACTTATCAAGACGCCGCGTGGAGGGATATCTATGTATCGCGCCCAGAACCGTTTCCGGGTCAAGCCATGCGCCCTGTTTCAAGGATAGCCCGTGACTGACATTTGGTTCACCGATTGTAATGACGTCGCCTTCAATTTTAAATGTGCTGAGATAATTGGCAAAACCCTCATCATACCAACGCGGATAGCTGTCTTTGCTGAGAGCGTGCAAAACATGATGGCTATATTCGTGCAGGGCGACTTGCGAAGACCATCTGTTATTTTTAAAGCCCCCTGAGGAGACTGTCAGAAATATGGGGCCTTGCGGCGTATCCGTATAGAGACCGGCATATCCCTGTGACCCGGCAAATTTATTCAGATCCTTATCTCTCTTAAATGTATATATTCGGAGCGGGACATCATCCGGACGGTTTTTAACGCCCGAGAGCGATAAAATAACAGCGCGGTAAACTTCCAGATTACGCACCAGGCGTTCACCGTCTTTCTTTTTCACGTCCCCATAAAAAACGATATTTTCGGACTTAACTTCCAAATTGGCATAAGCCATCGTCGGAAAGAAAATCAGGCAAAGGACAGCGAAGTAACTTTTAAATTTATGTTTCACAAATACACCTCCTGTCTGCATAATTTTGCTAACAGTGGTTTTAAAATCGTTCAAGCGAGCAGCAAAAAATAAACGCTTGAAAAATCAATCATCTTTGACGCTAAGTGAAACTTACGGCTGGATTCGATAGTAACGTTTTTGCAGGGTTGCCGTGCGATTCGAATGAGGCAAGGGCTTGGCCAAACTTTACTTTAACTTCTCTGCCATGAATGCGGGCAAGTCGACCATTCTGTTGCAATCGGCTTATAACTATCATGAGCGGGGTATGCACACATTGTTGATGAAGCCCGCCATTGATACGCGTGCAAATGCACCGGACGAAATAACCTCCCGAATTGGCTTAAAAGCCAAAGCCACATTAGTGCGCCCTGAAGATGATTTAGAGGTGGTCATTCTCGCCGCGCATGAGAAAAAATCGATCGATTGTGTTCTGCTGGACGAAGCGCAGTTCCTGTCAGAAAATCAGGTGTGGCAACTGGCCAATGTCGCGGATAGGCACCGCGTACCGATTATGTGCTACGGCTTGCGTACGGATTTCCGCGGCAAACTCTTTCCGGGTAGCGCGGCACTCCTGGCGATTGCGGATAATATTAAAGAAATTAAGACCCTATGCTGGTGCGGGCGCAAAGCCACAATGACGCTACGGGTCAGCAAGACGGGAGCCGCTGTCACACGCGGCGCACAGGTCGAAATTGGCGGCAATGACCGCTATGTCACACTCTGCCGCAAACATTGGACGGCCAAGGAAACACGGCCTGACGACCCCGCTTAGGCCAGCAGCTAAACCGACTTCGCCGCGTCTTTAATCGCGGCGCGGATGCGGACATAGGTGGCGCAGCGGCAGATATTTCCGCTCATCGCATTATCAATATCGTCATCTGTTGGCGATTTGTTTGTCTCCAGCAGATTAATTGCACTCATAATTTGACCGGCCTGACAATAACCGCATTGCGGCACGGCGAGTTCTTCCCACGCCGCGCGTATGGCGTCCGCGACTTTGCCGCTGGCGGCCTCAATCGTCGTGACGTCACTACCCTCGACATCTTCATGCGCCGTGATGCAGGACCGGATCGGGACGCCGTCCACATGGACCGTGCAGGCCCCGCATTGCGCAACCCCGCAGCCAAATTTTGTCCCCGTCAGACCCATATGATCACGCAAAACCCAAAGGAGCGGCGTGCCTTCGGCGGCATCGACAGATTTATTCTTTCCATTGATTTTGAGTGTAATCGCCATGGCCCTACCCCTCTTTCGTCATTTTTAAGCGATCATTTTGGCCCAGCAGCGGCAGCGATCGCAGGCGCTGTCCGGTGGCCGCAAAGATCGCATTCGCCAGAGCCGGCGCAGCGGTCGGCGTTCCGGGTTCACCCACACCGCCGGGCGGAGCGTCGCTTTCCATAATATGGACCTCCACCTTATGGGGCGATTCATTTATCCGCATGACCCGCCAATCCGGGAAGTTACCTTGTTCAACCACGCCGTTTTTGGCGGTGATTTCACCGTAGAGCGCATTGGAAATTCCGTAGAGGGTTCCGCCCTCCATCTGCACTTTCGTATTGGCCGGATTCACGACGGTTCCGGCATCCACAGCGACCCAGATACCCGGAAAGGAAATCTTGCCCTCAGCATCGACTGCGACCTCAATCGCGGTTGCCACATAGGAGAGGAAAGACCGGTGAACCGAAATACCGAGACCATGCCCGTCCGGAACATCCCGGCCCCATTTCGCCATATCGGCCACTTTGTTCAATACGGCTTTCATCCGCGCGGTATCAATTGGATGCTCTTCCAGGGACGCGCCGTAATTTGGATATGTCACCCCATCTTTAGACAAATCAATTTGACGGTCGGACCCAATCATAGCCAATAAATAGTCTTTCGGGTCTTGGCCCGCCGCCTCGGCGAGCTCCGCAGCGAAACTTTGATTGGCAAAGGCATGATAGACATTGGCGACAGACCGCAGCCAGCCAATCCGAATATGCGCTTTGGCTTTACCGACCTCGACTTGCAGATTTGGAACTGCCCAAGGCGCGTCTGTTGCGCCGAGTGAAAGTTCGAAATTAGACCCCTCATCTGCCGGACCGAATGTGGAATTAATTGACGGAAAAACTGTGCGGTGGAGCATGGCGGTAGGCTTGCCCGCTGCGTCCAAACCCGCCTGCATATATTGCGCAGAGACCGCGTGAAAATATCCGTGACGCACATCATCTTCGCGGGTCCATGTAACTTTAACGGGCGCGCCCGCTTCCCGCGCGATTAATGCGGCCTCGACAATGAAATCAGGTTTTGATTTACGTCCAAACCCGCCGCCGAGCAGCGTCACATGAATTGTTACATCCTCTTCCGGGATACCGCAAATCGCGGCAACGGTACTTCGCGCCGCTTGCGGATTTTGCGTACAGGCCCAGCACTCGACTTTACCGTCCGTCCATTGCGCAGTTGCAGAAGGCGGTTCCATCGGCGATTGCGACAAATGCGCAGCGTAATATTCCGCCGTGACGGTTTTTGCCGCGCCCTCCATCGCAGCCGCAACGTCGCCTCTTTTTAATTTCACTGCACCTGACTTACGTGCCGTAGCGCGTAGCTGACGACCATAGGATTCAGAATCGTAATTCCCATTCGCGCCGGCTTCCCATTCGATCTCCAGCGCTTCGCGCCCCTGAATTGCGGCCCATGTGTCAGTGGCAATAACGGCCACGCCGCCTAATTGTTGAAAGGCTGCGGCTTCGCCTTGCGGATCCGGCAAGCGGATGACTTTGGTCACGCCGCGGACCGCCAAGGCCGCCCTATCGTTCAAGGATTTAATCCTTCCGAAAACCGTCGGCGGACGTGCAACAACAGCATAAAGCATATTCGGCACGCGCACATCGATCCCATAGGTGCCTTTGCCGCGAATGACATCGGGGATCGTGAATGATGTTTGGTCTTTACCAATATAACGCCACTCTTTTCGGGATTTCAATTTCACAGAATCCTCTGCGGGCACCTCAAGCTGGCTCGCCGCAGCCGCGACATCGCCATAAGTCAGTGTTTTACCGGAACTATGTTTTATGACTCCCAACTCGCTGGAGCACTCGGAAATATCGACGCCCCATTCATTCGCCGCTGCTTGGGTCAACATCTGACGCATGGACGCCCCGGCCATACGGAACCGTTTAAAGTGATTGCGCACGGATGTAGACCCATCCGTATTCTGGTCACCATATTTTGCATCGCCGACGGCTTGTTTAATTTCCAGCTTATCCCAAGCTACCTCCAGCTCATCCGCAATCATTTGCGCGACGGTTGTAATAACCTGCTGACCCATTTCCGAACGGGGGTTTGTGATCTGCGTGCGTCCGTCCGCCGCGATAGAGATAAAAACCAGCGGTCCGCTTGCAACAGCAGAATTATCGGGAATGGGCGCAACCGCCTCTGACACCGTGCTGGGCTTGTTTGGAGCGCAAGCCGCAATCGCTAATGTAAAGGCGGCCCCCGAAGCACCCTTAACAAAACGTCGGCGACTGAGATTCACAATCTCAAAAGAAATGGTCTTAGGCGGCGTCTCATGTGCAGCCGTCTGAGGCTGGGCCAGATGCATAAACATATAGTCTCTCCCGCATATCTTAGAAACGACGCTCTTTTAATTTGGCAAAAGAGTCAAATCACAGTCGCTTTTTCTTCTGGGCTATAATTCGAATCTGACGTTATGTGACCGTTGCCGGAATTGTTTGATCAGTCCTCCGGACCATCAACGCGCAGTCGAAAGAGCATCCAGCCTAACACCACGACAACAATGTATAAGACGATCAACATCATTCACCTTTTAAATTGGTCGACTTGCATCGACCCAAATTGATGAATGTAACATGAATATAAAAATCAGCTTCTGTTCATTTAAGGTTCAGCTTTTCGCCAAGCAGCGACCCGCCAAAATAAAACCGCCGCCCCTTTCAGGACAGCGGTTTCTAATTGGATTCTTTATCAGATCTTATTTACGATATACAAAACTTTGTGCATCCGCACGGGCTGCTTGACCTGCGGTAAATTTAAACATGCAGCTGTCATCTGTGTAATCCATGAAGTTATAGATTGGATCCGGCTCTCCGCCTTTGCGGCAAGTATCACGACCAACCGGGCATCCATAAGCAGGTGAGCGTTCAGCAGCTGTATCAGACACCTGATCGCCGCCGCCATTACAACCGCCTTGGAATGTATGGTACAGGCCCAGCCAATGCCCGACCTCATGCGTACCGGTATCGCCTTCATTATAAGGTGCCGACGCACCGCCGGGAACGGATGAATTCAAAATCACAACCCCATCATATTGTGGATTAGTGGCATAGCTGGATGGGAAAGTCGCCCAACCCAGCAGACCACCGCCGACATTATAGGAGTAAATGTTCAATGTTTCCGGTCCGCCCACACGCAAGGAAGCCTTCATTTGCTGTTCCGCTGCACTGCCTTGGCTGGCCGTGAACCATGCGGAATTATTTGTGTAAGTCGTCTCCACCAAATTAAACGTAAATGGCGTAGCAAAACCGCCAGAACCACCGGCAAAGGCATTATCGATAACAGCCATTTGCGCATTCACTTCGGCCTGCGTATTGCCGCCATTACCATTGTCATCATTGATGACGTGGAAATAGACATCGATAGAGACAGAACCTGCTGGACGGACTTCTGGGTCGCCGCCGCCATCACCGCCGCCGCCGCCGCCGGGCTTGGTTGGCTTTCCTTTCAGCGCACTGAATTGGCGGAACTGCTCTTCCGCTGCTGCGACCTGTGCTGCACTTGGATCCGCTGTACCGCAGCGTTTAAAAGCGGCATTTGGGTTTGCGCGATCCCAAGCGGTTTGATTTGGATTGGCTTTGTTTGAATTTGCCATGGCCGGTGCTGTAAACATAGAAACTGTGAATAATGCTGATGTTAGACAGCAGATAATTTTTGTTTTTGAGTGCATGTGACTCCCCTTTCATTTTTATGGAAATCACACCTCACGATTTCGTTATTCATGTCAAATGGAAAAAGCTTGAAATTTCAAACAAAAAACCGCCCTCCTTTTGGAGAGCGGTTTTTCAATTTAGAGATGGTCGCGAGTTTTAATTAAAGAGTGTTTCCGCTGTTGGCTCGGCAGCTACGACCTCGCCGTCTTCAGCAGGCGCTTCACCTACTTCTTCCTCGACCTCAAGGGCTGAGGCTTCAATCCAGCCTGCAGCGACGCGCGCCATCATGATGAGGCGGGTGGCTTCATCTTCGGAGAGTTTGAAGTCCTCAATCATGCCCTCTTCATGGATACGTTCACCATTCTTAAATTCGGAATATCCATTGAGATCATCCGGGACGAGTCCAGCCACATCTTCGACTGTCTTAATCTCGTTCTCACCAAAGCGCACCGCCATTGGCAGTGTGACGCCTTCGATTTCGAGGACTTCATCTTCGACGCCGAGTTCGATCCGCTTATTATTCTGCTCTGTCGCAATATTGTCGAGATATTCGCGAGCACGGGCCTGCAGCTCTTCGGCCGTTTCATCGTCAAAGCCTTCGATGGAGGTCAGGTCTTCCAAAGCGACATAGCCGACTTCTTCCATGGTTTCGAACCCTTCCGAGACGAGAAGTTGCGCGACCATTTCGTCGACGTCCAAGCCGTTCATGAACAGCTCGGAGCGCTCTTGGAATTCCTTCTGACGACGCTCGGATTCTTGCTCTTCCGTCAGGATATCCAGCGCCCAACCGGAAAGCTGAGACGCGAGGCGGACATTTTGACCGCGGCGGCCGATGGCGAGAGAGAGCTGCTCTTCCGGCACGACAACTTCGATTTTGCCATTGGCTTCATCGATGACGACTTTCGTGACCGTGGCAGGCTGTAGCGCATTGACGATGAATGTCCCCATATCTTCTGTGTAAGGAATAATATCGATACGCTCGCCTTGCAGCTCGTTCACGACGGCCTGAACGCGGGAGCCGCGCATACCGACGCAGGCGCCGACAGGGTCGATGGAGCTGTCATTAGAGTAGACGGCGATTTTGGCGCGGGAGCCCGGGTCACGGGCAACGCCAACGATTTGAATCACGCCTTCGTAAACTTCCGGCACTTCCTGCGCGAAAAGCTGCGCCATGAATTGCGGATGCGCACGGGACAGGAAGATTTGGCTGCCACGCGGTTCTTCACGGACATCCATAATATAGGCGCGGATACGATCACCGCCTTTGACGTTTTCACGCGGCAAGGCTTGGTCGCGTCGGATGACGCCTTCGGCGCGGCCAAGATCGACAATGATGTGACCATATTCGACACGCTTGACGATGCCGTTGATGATCTCGCCGACGCGGTCTTTGAATTCCAGATATTGACGGGCGCGCTCAGCATCGCGGACTTTGCCCATAATGACCTGTTTCGCCATTTGCGCTTGCACACGGCCGAATTCGAGCGGTGGTAAGCTCGTGGAAATCTCATCCCCGATTTCCATAAGCTTATTATCCATCTTGGCCGTGGAGATACCAATCTGCGTGGTCTCATTTTCGACTTCATCATCCGCCACAACGGAAATTACGCGGCGCAAAGTTTGCTCGCCCGTTGTCGGGTTGATCTTGGCGCGAATATCGAGCTCTGCGCCATAACGCAGGCGGGCGGCCTTTTGGATGGCTTCCTCAATGGCTTCCAGGACGATGGATTCATCGATGGATTTCTCATTGGCGACTGCCTTGGCGATCTGGAGCAACTCCAGCTTATTTGCGGAAATTCCTGCGGTGGACATTATGTGTCTCCTTCATCTGCAGTTGAATTGTTGTGTTCTTCAGCGGCTTTCTGTGCCGCTTCTTTGGCTTTTTGGCCCGCCTCAATCAGCTCATCCGTGATGAG
>JAHDFA010000039.1 GCA_020628495.1 Hellea sp. | reverse complement strand
CAAGTTCTTCGCGGGTGATGGCCGCACCGTGGCTGATATCGAAACGAATACGTTCACCGTCCACCATTTGGCCTTTTTGCGCGACATGGTCACCCAACACACGGCGCAAGGCTTCGTGCAGCAAGTGGGCGGCGGAGTGATTACGTTTCGTTTTCTCGCGATTATTCGCATCAACGGAAAGCTGCGCCTGATCACCGACTGTCACGGTCCCGGACAGCGTGCCGATATGAGCATGTAGGTCTCCTGCGCGCTTTTGCACATCTGTGATGACGATGCGGGCGCCGTTGGTGAAAGTCGCGACGCCCTTATCTCCCGCTTGCCCGCCACTTTCCGCGTAAAAAGGTGTCTCGCGCGTGAGGAAAACAACTTCGCCATCTACGGCTTCACCGACAGAGACATCATTTTGGATCAAAGCCACGACCTCTTGCTCATCGATCAGGCTGTCATATCCCGTAAATGCGGTCGCGCCGCTTTTCTCTAATAATGCTTTATAGAGGTCATCCGCGCCCGCATCGGCGAATTTTCCGCCATCGGCTTTGGATTGCGCTTTTTGTTCTGCCATGGCGGTATCGAAACCGTCCGTGTCGACTGCAATCCCTTTGGCGCGAAGCGCGTCCTGGGTCAGATCAAGCGGAAAGCCATAGGTGTCATAGAGGGTGAAAGCTGTGCGCCCGTCCAACTTGTCACCGGAAGACAAGCCCTTTACGGCATCTTCAAGCAAGGCTGTCCCACGCCCTAAAGTCCGGCGGAAGCGGATTTCTTCTTGCTCGAATACGCTTTCAATACTGGCTTGAGCGCGTCCAAGTTCGGCATAGGCTGCGCCCATTTCATTAACAAGCGTTGGAACCAGACGGTGCATGAGCGGATCTTTCGCGCCGAGCAAATGCGCGTGACGCATGGCGCGGCGCATGATGCGACGCAACACATAGCCGCGGCCTTCATTAGATGGCGAAACACCATCCGCCATCAAGAAAGAACAGCTACGCAGGTGGTCGGCGATGACCCGGTGGCTGAATTTCGCCTCGCCCACGGCTTTCGCGCCCGTGAGTTCAACAGAAGCGCCTATAAGGGTTTGGAACAGGTCTGTATCGTAATTGTCATGCTTGCCCTGCAGGATAGCCGCCGTTCGTTCCAATCCCATACCCGTATCAATGGACGGTTTGGGCAGATCAATTTGAGTTCCATCAGCGCGGCGCTCATATTGCATGAAAACGAGATTCCATATTTCAATAAATCTATCGCCATCTTCATCTGGCGACCCGGGAGGGCCACCCGGAACGTCAGGACCATGGTCAAAGAAAATTTCAGAACAAGGGCCGCAAGGTCCTGTGTCGCCCATGGCCCAGAAATTATCATTGGTCGCAATACGAATAATCCGATCATCCGGCAGTCCGGCAATCTTTTTCCAGAGATCATAGGCCACATCATCGGTGTGATAGACAGTGACCAAAAGTTTGTCTTTGGGCAGACCAAAATCTTCCGTGACAAGTTTCCACGCATGTTCAATCGCTTCCGCTTTGAAGTAATCCCCAAAGCTGAAATTCCCGAGCATTTCAAAAAATGTGTGATGGCGGGCCGTATAGCCGACATTGTCGAGATCATTATGTTTGCCGCCTGCCCGCACGCATTTTTGCGAGGTTGTGGCGCGCGGATAATCCGGCGAGAGCGCGCCCGTGAACCAGTCTTTAAACGGGACCATTCCCGCATTCACGAAGAGCAGTGTCGGGTCATTATCGGGTACGAGCGGAGAGCTCGGCGCAACCGTGTGATTGTTACGATCAAAATAGCTCAGAAATTGAGAGCGGATATCAGCAAGAGATGTCATAGCAGTCATTCATAATATGGACCGCTCATATAGAAAGAGCGCCTGGCAGTGCCAAGCGCTCTTTTGGTTAGAAATGTCCGTCCTTTATGCCGGGGAGACATAAAGCTGCGGGGGACAGCCTTGGAAGGAGACGAACCATAGCGGCTTGGTTTCGGGAACCGCTATATTTGAGTTTTCCAACCGTTATCCAGTGGCCCTGCGGTTAGGCGCCGAGACCAAGTGCCGGCACATTGCCGTCATCTTCGACCTGCTCAGACTTGGGCATTAACAGCTCATCTTCGATCAGGCCTTCATTCATGCGAATTTTACGCTCAATCTCGTCAGCCATATCCGGATTTTCGAGGAGGAACTTCCGTACATTCTCACGGCCTTGGCCGATGCGCTCATCACCATAGGAATACCAAGACCCGGACTTTTCGACGACTTCCGCTTTGACGCCTAAGTCAATGATTTCACCTGTCTTAGAGATA
The DNA here is from genome assembly GCA_020628495.1 of Hellea sp. Classification (GTDB taxonomy): domain Bacteria; phylum Pseudomonadota; class Alphaproteobacteria; order Caulobacterales; family Maricaulaceae; genus Litorimonas. Next base: position 17,616 of record JAHDFA010000039.1, on the reverse strand, counting down.
CCCTCGCCATACATGATGTCGAATTCGACCTGACGGAAGGGTGGTGCCACTTTATTCTTCACGACCTTCACGCGGGTCTGGTTACCAATCACTTCATCGCGATATTTGATTGCGCCGATGCGACGAATATCGAGACGGACCGAGGAGTAGAATTTCAGTGCGTTGCCGCCTGTTGTTGTCTCAGGCGAGCCATACATGACCCCAATCTTCATCCGGATTTGGTTGATAAAGATAACCATACAGCCGGATTTGGAGATTGAGCCTGTTAGCTTACGTAAAGCCTGGCTCATAAGGCGCGCTTGAAGCCCCGGCAGGCTGTCGCCCATATCGCCCTCTAATTCAGCGCGCGGGGTCAAAGCCGCAACGGAGTCAACGACAAGAATATCGACCGCGCCGGAACGCACCAATGTATCCGCAATTTCCAGCGCCTGCTCACCTGTGTCAGGTTGCGCAATCAGCAGCTCATTCACATCCACACCGAGCTTGGCTGCATAGACAGGGTCCAGCGCGTGTTCCGCATCGATAAAGGCCGCAACGCCGCCTGCTTTCTGACATTCTGCAATCGCGTGCAATGTCAGTGTGGTCTTGCCGGAACTTTCCGGACCGTAAATTTCAATGACGCGGCCTTTCGGCAGACCGCCTATACCCAGTGCAACATCCAAACCAATAGACCCCGTTGAAATTGCTTCAACATCCATTGTGGATTTATCGCCCAGTTTCATCACCGAGTTTTTGCCAAAGGCACGGTCAATTTGTGAGAGTGCGGCGTCCAGTGCTGCGCTTTTGTTTTTGTCTGTCGCCTTTTCAACGACTTTAAGAGGTGTGCTGTTTCTCGCCATGAGTTCAACTCCAGTAGAACCGACGGAGCCCTTCGCCGGATCGTGTAGTTACGGCTGCAATCGGACTGCCGTTGTTCATTTTGTTTCACATTTGTTCCTTTTGTTCAAGGAAAAAGAACAAAAATGGAACAGTATATAAAAATATAATAAATTCAGTGAATTACCTTAATTCACCTCACCAATTTCCGATTTCACCTTCTCTGCCAGCTCCGCAAAGGTGAAAGGTTTCGGCAAAAATGTGACGTCGGGTTCTTCGGATAAGAGGTCCGAGAACTCCTCTTCCGCATAGCCTGAAATAAACACGATTCGCGCCTCGCCCAAAAGCTTACGTCCGGCGCGGAGCAATGACGGCCCGTCCATCCCCGGCATAACAACATCGGAAATCATGAGATCAAATGGCGTCTCGGTTTCTTCCAAAATTTCCAGCGCTTCTTCGCCGTCCTCGGCTTCTATCACGCGGTAACCTTTTTTGCGCAGAGCCTTGGCTGCAATGCCGCGGACCGAGGCTTCGTCCTCAACAAAAAGGATATTGCCCTGTCCGGCCAAATCCGCAGGCTTACGGGCGGGCGTTTTTGGTTTTTCCTCGGCTGCGATCTCGATTTCGGTCGCCGGTCCCGCCGCTGGGAGATAGATTTTGAATGCGGTGCCTTTGCCTACCGTCGATTCGACCGTCAAATGCCCGCCTGTTTGTTGCACAATCCCGTAAACCGTAGCGAGGCCAAGACCCGTGCCTTTGCCTTGTTCTTTCGTTGTAAAGAAGGGTTCGAAAATTTTCGACTTCACTTCATCCGGCATGCCCGTTCCGGTGTCTTCCACGCTTATCACGACGAAATCTTCTCCGGGAATGGCGTTCAGCGCCTCGGATAATTGTGAGTCTTCGACATTCGCGCGCGGCAATAGAGCCGACCGGATTGTAATTGTCCCGCCGCCCTGATCTTCCATTGCATCCCGCGCATTGACGCAGAGGTTCATAAGAACCGTATCGATTTGCGATTTGTCCGCCATAACGGGCGGCAATCCGCGCGCATGCACCATTTTCAGCTGCGCCCGCTCGCCCAATGTCTGACGTAATGTTACTACCATATCGGAGAGCGTATCCGTGACGTCCAAACGTTCCATACGGCGCGTCGCTTTACGAGAGAAGGTCAGGAGTTTTTTGACCAAAGCGGCCGCACGCGCGCCCGTCGTATTGATGTTTTGAAGTTCAGGATAGGATGGATCGCCCACAGGATGGCGCTGTAACAACTCATCTGTATTGAGCCGAATAGCTGTCAGCAGATTATTAAAGTCGTGCGCAACCCCGGCGGCAAGTTGACCAATGGCCTGCATCTTCTGGCTTTGGACAAGCTGATCTTCCAGCATTTTCCGCGCACTGACATTGACAAGATAGGCATAACTCTCGGTTGGGTTCTGCGCGTCATGCACAATATAAACGGAAACCGGCAGGCCGCCGCCCTCTTTTTTCAGCGTGCCGTCAAACGGTACGTCCGGCGACGTTTGATCTGTCGCGCGATCCAGAAATCTGTGTTCGGTTATGTCATCTGTGAAGACATCGCCAAAATTCCGGCCCACCGCATCCCCTCGCCCCGACATTTTCGCAAAAGCCGGATTGGCGGAAATAATCGTGGATTGTCCGACCTGTGTGCCCTCCAGCTTTAAAACCGCAACTGGCGCAGCTGAATAGCTCTGCGTTTCAAATTCCGGCGCAGCCATAGTGGATTTCGCGGCATCACCGCGTGCGAGGGTTGAATGACCGTAAAGCGCCACACTCGCAACAATATCGCCGCTATTAAGTGTATGCCAATTCGCCACCATAACCGTCGGCGTTACAACACCCTTTCGCGTTATGAGGCGCGTATCCGTGCGGACCGTACGTCCGGGCTCTGCAGGACTGTCCAAAAGTGCGCCGGGATCTTCAATGAACCCAGACATCGTTTCGGGTGCGGTGGTTTCCGTCCCGCCCAACCAACGCAGCAAGACATCATTGGTCGCCAAAATCCGGCCGTCCTTAGCCACGGTAAATAGTCCAACCGGAGCTTCTGCCAAGACATCTTTCCCGACAGAGCGCTCCATCGGCGCCTCTATGACTTGCCAAAGTGTGTTTTGACGATCCAGTCGACTGACCTGCAGGCGGTAGCGCATTAACTCGCTTTGCGGTGTGACGAGGTCGATGGTCTCCTCCGCAGTTTGCATGCCGGTTGCCAGATGATGCAGGCGGAAAATCGCGGCGGCAGCTTCATTCCCTGCAGAGGTAAAGAGGCGGTCTATGACGGGCGGGGAGTCGCCGACACTTGCTGCGCCCAACGTCTCTGCCAAATCCAGATAGGCGCGATTGGCATGAATGGGCTTACCCTCTTTAATCACCAGACTGGGCACGAAATTATTATAAAAAGCGCTGGAATAGACCGTTTCGCGGCGTGTCTGGCGACGTTCAGATCCGCTGCGCGTACGCGCCATGATGATGAAAGTAAAAAATGCCAATAGCGCGACAATCGCAATTCCCGCCAGAATGATATAGCCATCCACGCTGAGCGTGTCGCGGCCAATCCAGACAAAGGCAAGTGCGCCAACCAATGCGGCGAAAGACAAGGTCGCCCCAATCCAGAGTGGCGCCCTTCGCGGTGGAGACGGCATATCTGTGCGAATCATTTCATCCATTGCCTCACCTTAGGCATGATTTCCCTTTATGACGCGCCCAAATTATGGCGTAGAGCTGATAAAAACTACGAGACCGTCCCGTATTGCGGGACAAAGAGGACATTATAGCATGAAGAATACATTATTCGTTGCAACCGCTCTGCTTTCACTGGGCGCGACGCCTTTGCTCTCTGCTTGTTTGGGCAGCGGCGCTGACATCCCGCAGCGCGAGGAATTAGTAAAGCAGGAAAGCGAACGTCTGAACGACTGGTTCAAAGCCCGCTATGAAGAACAGCTCGCGCGCTCGCCCATGTCCCGCACCTATCTTGGCATGGCGGACGGTATGGATCAGCTAGATGATGTCTCGCAAATAGCGATTGATGAGGAAATGGCGCTGGCGAATAACTGGCTGAATGAAATGCGCCGCGATTTTGATGTCGACCGACTGGATGAGCAAAGCCGCCTCTCTTACCGCCTATTCGAAGTCGATATTGAGGATCAGCTCGCAACACATGCGGTTAGTCAAAATGACTATGTGTTCTCGCATATGTCCGGCCCGCATACGGGTCTGCCGAGCTTTCTGATCAATTACGCCAAGGTCGACAGCGTCAAGGGCGCGGAGGATTACGTTGCGCGCCTGCGGGCCGTGCCCACCTATCTGGGACAAGCGCAAGCCCGTGCAGAAGCCCAATTTCAAAACGGCGTGAGCATGCCGAAATTCGTCTATGCTAAAGTTAGCGACGCCGCCCGAAATGTGATCTCGGGCGCGCCGTTTGAAGACAGCGAGACGGACAGCCCGCTTTGGACCGACCTTCAGGCCAAGATTGGCAAACTGGACACGACAGCGGACAGAAAAGAAGCCTTACTAGCGGACGCAAAAGACGCGCTGCTTACCTATGTCCAGCCCGCTTATATCTCGCTGATCAGCATGTTTGACCAACAGGCCGGAACAGCCACGTCTGATGACGGCGCATGGAAACTCGATGGAGGCGAAGATTATTACAATGTCCGCCTGAAGCATTACACGACAACCGAGCTAACAGCTGATGAAATTCACGAGATCGGACTGAGAGAAGTCGCGCGCATTCAAGACGAAATGCGAGACATTATGAAACGTGTCGGATTTGACGGCACGCTGAAAGAGTTCTTCAGCTTTCTGCGCACAGACCCACAATTCACCTTCCCCAATACGGATGACGGCCGCGAGGCTTATATGGCCGAAGCCACAGCGATTATCGACGACATGCGAACACGGCTGGACTCGCTTTTCATCACCAAGCCGAAAGCCGATATGGTCGTGAAACGGGTCGAGCCTTTTCGCGAGGACACAGCCTTTGGCGCATTTTATAACTCTCCAGCATTGGATGGCTCCCGCCCCGGAACATATTATATCAATCTGAAAGATATGGCGGATCAGCCAAAATTTCTGATGCAAGCGCTGGCCTATCATGAAGGCATTCCCGGACATCATATGCAGATCGCCATCGCGCAGGAACTGGAAGGCTTGCCGAAATTCCGCACATTGGGCGGGCACACGCCGTTCATCGAAGGCTGGGCCCTCTATTCCGAAGCTATCCCCAAAGAACTGGGACTCTATACTGATCCCTATAAGGAATTCGGGCAGCTCGGCATGGAAATTTTTCGCGCCGCGCGCCTCGTCGTGGATACGGGCATTCATTCCAAAAAATGGGACCGCGAAAAAGCCGTTCAATATTATCTCGACAATATTCCCAATCCGGAAGGCGATGTCCGCGCGGAGATTGACCGTTATATCGTATGGCCGGGTCAGGCGACAGCCTACATGATCGGAAAGCTGAAAATTGAGGAGCTCCGCAAGCGCGCTGAATCTGAGTTGGGTGCGGATTTCGATGTCCGCGAATTCCACGAAGTCGTGCTGGCCAATGGGAGTGTCCCGCTCAGCATCCTTGAAGAATTGGTAGACGACTATATCGTAAATGCGAAATCGGAGACGAAATAATGCGAAACCTTGCGCCCCACACACTTATTCTTGCTGCTGTCCTGACCCTCGGGGCCTGCGCGCCTGCTTCGGAGGCTCCCACGCCCAAGTCTGAAAAGACGGAACAAATCAGTAAGACCGTAAAACAAGATGGCACAGCCACTTTGTCAGAAAACGAAAAATTAGACGCCTGGTTCGAAACGAAGTTCATGGAGAATGTTCGAGCCTATCCGCAATTTATGACCTCGCTGGGCATGGATGAGCGGCAAGACGAATGGAATGATCCATCCCGCACTTATGAACTTGAACAGCTCGATAAGACACGCGAAGCGGTTGTCGAAATGCGTGAGACATTTGATTTTGACGCGCTGGATGCAGATGGTCAGCTCTCCTACCGCCTTTTTGAAAAAAACGCTGATGATGCCATTGAAGGCCGAAATTGGTGGGATCATGGCTACACCTACACGCAAATGCGCGGGGCCCATTCATCCCTTCCGACCTTCCTCATGAATCAACATAAAATCAAAGATATTGAAGATGCTGAAAACTATCTGACACGTCTGGAAACCATGGGAGATGTGCTTGACGCCCGAACAGAACAGGCCAAAGCCAAATTTGAAAAAGGCATTGCTCCACCCAAATTCGTCTATGACTTTGTCATCGGTAGCTCTCAGAACATCATCTCCGGCAATCCGGTTGATGAGGACAGCGAAGACCTGAATCTTCTACTGGAAGACTTCCGCAAAAAGACCGCGGATCTGGAGATGGAAGATGATGTCCGCGAAGCACTTTATGAACGCGCAATCAATGCCATCCTCAATAATGTCGCTCCGGCCTATGAACGTATTATCGCTGAGATGACGCGTCAGAAAAATGCTGCCTCTACGGATGACGGTGCGTGGAAATTACCGGACGGTGATTCATATTATGCTTGGCGTCTGCGGGAAATGACAACAACAGATATGAGCGCGGATGAAATTCACGATCTAGGCCTCTCCGAAGTGGACCGTATTCACTCAGAAATGCGCGACATCATGGAAAAAGTCGAATTTGACGGCACGCTTCAGGAATTTTTTGAATTCACGCGCACTGACAAGCAATTCTTTAAACCTGAAGGTAAGCGCGGCCGTGCAGCTTACCTCCGCGAAGCGACTAAATTTATCGATGATATGAAAGTGCGCCTTCCGGAAGTGTTCAACAAACTGCCAAAGGCTGAATTGGAAGTTCGCGCTGTCGAGGCCTTCCGCGAAAAAGCCGCCGGCAAAGCCTTTTACAACCGCCCGGCTCCGGATGGATCACGCCCCGGCATATATTACGCAAATCTCTACCGGATGGACGCTATGCCGGTCTATCAGATGGAAGCGCTCGCCTATCACGAAGGCGTGCCGGGTCATCACATGCAGCTATCTATAAGCCAAGAGCTGGAAGGCGTACCGTCCTTCCGCAAATATGGACGCTTCACCGCCTATTCCGAAGGTTGGGGGCTTTACTCCGAATATCTGCCGAAAGAGATGGGTTTATACGCTGATCCCTATTCCGACTTTGGCCGTTTGGCGATGGAGCTTTGGCGGGCGGCCCGCCTCGTCGTAGATACAGGTCTACACGACAAAAAATGGACTCGCGAAGAGGCCATTGATTATCTGATGGTCAATACGCCCAATCCCGAAAGCGACGCGGTCAAAGCGATTGAACGCTATATCGTCATGCCGGGTCAGGCGACCGCCTATAAAATCGGGATGAATAAAATTCTCGATTTGCGGGAAATGGCGAAAGAGGAATTAGGCGATGATTTCGACATTCGCGACTTCCACGACGCCATACTCGCGACAGGTCCCGTCCCACTCGACATAATGGAAGAACAAGTCGAAGCCTATATTTCTGATATGAAAAGCGGAAGTTATAAGCCGGATCGTTTGTAGTTATCTTTCACCTCTCCCATTGGAGAGGTGAAACTCAATCAAATAAATCGCTGACATCAACATATTCGAATTCGGCGGTACGCACACCGCCGACGCCCGGTTCGACACCTGTAAAGATGACTCCGTCGATACGGATAAGTGTATCCACGCCCCATATTGGATGGCTGACGCGAACAGACCCATTTGCATTGAGGCGGAAGCTATATTCTGCCTTCGCACCATCATAATTCACCTGTTCGAAATTATTCGTGCCTTCATAGCGATCATCCCCCAATCCACCATAAAAGCCTTGGACTCCGGCTTGCGCCGGGATGACATCATCAGCCGGGGTGCCGTTAATTACATTGTCACTATCAAGACGGAAAACCGGAAGGCCGTTGGTTGACGCTATGGCTTGCGCGATTGAGAAATCCTGCCCTGAGCGGAGCGAGAAAATTCTCTCCATATCAATCAGCGTGTTCACACCCCATGTCGGGTGTGACATCGTAACGACATCGCCATCCTCAACGTAAGTCCATTCAAACACATCGCCGTCCACGCGCAATGTATCGCGCCCTCCCAATCCACGAATGAGGTCTGATCCGCGGCCGGCAAAGAACGTGTTATTCGCTGAATCGCCCACTAAATTGTCATTGATGTTGTTCGACCCCGTAATCACGCCATTAATGAATGTGCCTGTGTTGGCATTGAATATATCTTCAATAGAATACCAAGCCTCCTCGCCCCGAAACCAAAACCCATCGATAGAGATAAGCGTGTCGATTAATCCGCCCGGACGATTGACGGTGACTGAGCCATCCGCATTTTCGACGAAGATATATTCCACACGATAACCGTCATAATCGACTTGGTCATAACCATTTGTCCCGGTGATAACCTGTCCAACTTGGGTAATGAGGGACTCAATCGGATACCAAGCCTCCTCCCCTTGAAACCAGAATCCATCAATATCGATCAGCGTGTCTGTTCCGCCGCTTGGCTTTGTTACGCTGACAGAGCCATCTGCATTTTGCGTAAAACTGTAATCTTGGGACCCCCCGGGATAATCAACTTGGTCATAATCGGGACCGCCAGTTATTGTACGGTCACCATTATCGCCCTCAATCAAGTCTCCGATAGGGTACCAGGCAAATTCACCTGAAAACCAAAATCCATCAATATTGATGAGCGTATCAATTTCCCCGCCGGGCTTTGTGACTGACACGGACAAGTCTTGATTTCTGATAAATCTATAATTGGCGGAATTGCCCGGATAATCAACTTGGTCATAGGTGTCGGGTGAGCCAATTATAGTTTGCCCCGAACTTGCCGGAACTTCCAAATCTTCAATCGCATACCAACGTTGTTCCCCGGCGAACCAAAAGCCGTCAATATGAATGAGCCTGTCTGTCACGCCGTCAGGTTTGATAACGGAAACGGATAAATCGGCATTTCGGATAAATGTATAATCCGCGGAATTACCGTCGTAATCAATTTGATCATAGCCGGCATCGCCTTGATAGACCTGCTGCCCTTCCAGCTCTGTAATCGTGACATTGGGCGAAGCCACCTGCGCGAAAGCCTGACCGCCTATGAAAATAAGTAGGCAAATGATAATCAGATTTATGGATTTCAAATGGCGCATACATACCGTCCTTTGTGAATAAAGGCACCGTTTCAAGAGACAGACCTTTTCACTTAGCGCTGCAATTTCTGCGCCATTTTGCACGCGGCGGCCTGAATTTTGCATCTCTGTTAGGGAGCATTGGGGCGGCGACTAAATAGAGGTGTATTCATGCGAACATTGAAAAAAGCGATTCTTCTCAGCGCAATCAGCTTTACGATAGCCGGTTGCGGCGGAGGCGGTAGCGAAACTCCCGTTTCATTGGGAACACCTGCTGCGCCGACCGGCCAGAGTGAATATGACAAGCAGACAAAAGCCGCGCGTATCGCTTTCGAACAACGCCTGTCAAATGCCTTGGCTGAAGCGGAAAATTGGCTGGATGAAAATCGCCGCACGGACGGCGTAGTCGTGACAGCCAGCGGCCTGCAATATCGTGTTGATAGACCATCGCCCAATCCAACCGGCAAAAATTATGAAGGTGATGAAGTGGTCACAGTCCACTATGAAGGTCAGCTAATCGACGGCACAGTTTTTGACAGCTCTTTCGAGAGGGGGCGTCCCGAAAGATTGAAGCCAAGCGAATTGATACCGGGCTGGCAAGAGGCCTTAAGCCTGATGCAACCGGGCGATGAATGGACCCTCTTCATACCACCCGGATTGGGCTATGGCGCGCTGGGAAAAGGCGGCGGCATCCCACCAAATGCGGCTCTTATCTTCAGGGTCAAACTTCGTTAAAATCCCGCTCGAACAAAGCGGGATAGCCTTGTCTATCCCGCTTTTAGGCGTTCACCGCGCTCATGCATTTCCTGCGCTTCGATTGACTTTCTGGCAATCGGACGCGCATCCAAGCGCTTAAGACGGATGGGATCCCCAGTTTCTTCGCAGTAACCATATGTGCCATTTTCAAGACGCATCAGGGCCTTATCGATTTGGTTCGTCAGTTTACGCAGACGGTCCTTGGTCCGTAATTCCATACGCTGGTCCGCATTTGCAGCGGCCATATCCGCAGGGTCGGGATGGGAAACCCGCTCGCCTTGCAAATACTGGACAGTATTGCGGGTTTCTTCCGCAATCTCTTCTTTCCATTTTAGCAGCTTTTGACGAAAATATTCCTGCTGCTTCGCATTCATGAATTTTTCGTCTTCCGAAGGCACATAGCCTTTTGGCAGTTTGACAGGCTTTTTGACTGATTTAGACATATTATCCCCATTCTACTGTTGCCCGAACGCCCCGTCACGGCCGAGTATTCTCGGTCCATGCATTTGGAATTTTGCGGCGTGATAACGCCGCTTTTTGAGTCTCACAAGCGCCTATGACAGAACTCAACTGAATTTCACCTGAATGTGAATAGCCGCCATGTCTTGCTCTCACGACTGCATTCAATAGAAGGTGAGAAAATTCTAGAGGATAATTCAATGGCCAGATTTGAAGGCACCGATAATTACGTCGCAACCAATGACCTGAAAATGGCGGTAAATGCAGCTATTACGCTGGAACGCCCCCTGTTGATTAAAGGCGAGCCGGGCACAGGCAAAACTGTCCTCGCACACGAAATCGCAAAAGGTCTCGGCGCGCCGCTCATAGAATGGAACGTCAAATCGACGACCAAAGCCCAGCAGGGCCTTTACGAATATGATGCAGTCGCCCGCCTGCGCGACTCACAGCTCGGCGATGACCGCGTTCATGATATAAAAAACTACATCAATAAGGGTAAAGTCTGGGAGGCCTTTGAGAGCGATGTCCGCCCGATCCTTCTCATCGACGAAATCGACAAGGCGGATATCGAATTCCCGAATGATCTCCTGCACGAACTCGATAAGATGAGCTTTTCGGTCTATGAGACAGGCGAGACGATTACGGCCAAGCAGCGTCCAATCATTATCATTACCTCGAACAATGAAAAAGACCTGCCGGATGCGTTTCTACGCCGCTGTTTTTTCCACTACATCCAGTTTCCGGACGAACAGACAATGGCCGATATCGTCAAAGTCCACTTCCCGGATTTGAAACAGCGCATGTTATCAGCTGCGTTGAAGCGCTTTTTCGCCGTCCGCGCTATGCCGGGTCTGAAGAAAAAACCGAGCACGTCGGAGCTACTCGACTGGCTGAAATTACTACTGGTCGAGGATATCGATCCGGAGACAATTAAAGAAGCCGACCCGAAAAAGATGATCCCACCGCTCCACGGCGCGCTGCTGAAGAACGAGCAGGACGTACATCTCTTTGAGCGGCTCGCATTTCTGACACGGCGAGAGAGCTAAAGACTATTTAATCCGCGCGCGGAAGCGAATGGCAACGCTGGTTTGCGGGGCCATTTCGCCGCCGGGAGAGACGCGAATATGCCGGACGTCATCGTCATATCCCGGATCGGGTATATAGCCAAAGCTGGCCACAACGCCGGCAGTGTTTGAATATTCGGCCTCGCCAGATCCGGAACAACACGTGAGACCGGACACACCCGTTATGTCCTCGAACTCGAATGGACCTGTCACCGCCGCATCAGAAGGGTCAAATTCGCCATTGTAAAACGTCACCTCGGGCGGCAGCATATCCCGTAATACGATCGTATCGATTTCGACAGGCGTGTATCCGGTATTCTGTATATCAAAAGTATAAACAACATCATTGCCCGGGATATTGTAGAGATCTTCATTAAGCGGATCCCAAACCGAGACAGATTTCGTCGCCGTTAGCCGCCCTGGCGGAATGACGCAAAAGGGCAATTCTGCATCACTTGGCGCGCTTTCATTGGGCTGACCCAGCGCACCTCGGGTTGCACCATTCGGAATGAATTCGGTCATGGATGTGGCCGATGTAGTGCCATTTACGCCCCCTGTTGCCAGAGCAGATGGAGGTGTGCCACCCGAATAAGCGATTACGCCGCCGCCGCCGCCGCCGCCCGGTCCTTCATTTTCATTATTCGTAATGAGCTGATTTCCGCCGCGACCACCACGGACGCGCATGCGCACGGAAGAGAGCGTATTGGCCTTTACGACCACTGTGCCGCCTGCACCGCCGCCGCCTGGCGCATCATTATGTCCCGATGTGGTATTTCGTCCGGCCTGGCCATTGGAATTGATTAATCCCGAACCCGTGACTGTATCCGCGATAATAAAAACTAAGCCGCCGCCACGTCCACCAGCGCCAGCAGCACTGTTATTGCCATCACCAGCGCCCCCGCCGCCGCCAAAGAATAAGCGTCCACCCGCTTGGAATGTCAGTGGCCGGCCGCCCAAGCCGCCGACTTCCCTGCGGAAATCATTACCCCATCCACTGTCTCCCGGCGGGCGGGTTAAGGCGTCTCCGTCACGCGCATAGGTATAGCCCCCGCGGCCGCCACCTGAACTGACGGTCAGAGATGTCAACGTTCCATCAATATCCCAAGCCGAGTCCCACGCGGCAACGGACCGATCTGGATTGCCCTGCCCGTTCCAGGTCAGGCCATTATCCCCATTTGCGCCGCCGCCGCCGCCCGCATTATGCGCATTACCGCCGCCGCCGCCATTGGCGGGTGCGCCGCGATTATATCGCCCGCCGGGATAATCATCCCGATAGCCTGCAATACTTTCACCCTTTTCAGCACCACGCGCGGCGTCAGAGCTTACATATTCAGCAGGTCCGGCAATATTTGGCGGCGTCGTCAGATTGTCGACAGCGCCGCCTCTGAACCCACGGGCATTGGTGTGGATGGTCCCATTCACTGTGAGCGTATCCCGGACATGAAGAGCGACAACGCCGCCTGTCGAACCATCCCATATATCAGACCTGATGGAGCTACCCGAATTCACTGTCAGTGTCGTGGCTTGTGGAACGCGTATGACCTGCGCGCGGTTGATGTCATAACCATAGGTCAGCCCGCCGCACGCCCCGCCATAGCCCTGCAAGTTAATTGTATTTCCGGAAATCGATTCAACCGTATGAAACTCATAACGGCCGGCACTGTTCAGATTGGTGACAGCACCATAGTCTACAGAATTTACCCCTGAAATTGTGGCGCCTTGCGCCTGATAAATCATGATGAGATCACCCGCCTCCAAGGAAGGCAAATCGCCCGCCAAGGAGGTCACGGGTATTGAAGACTGCCCGGCGAGTAATGCACCTGAAACCTGGCCGTATTCATTTAGGACGGTGTTCGATGTTGAAACGGTAATGGGTCCGTCTTTGCCCGGCGTTTCAGCGCGGGAAAACTGCGCGGTCCCGCACAGTGCAAGAAACGCGAGGTATACAGACGAAAGACTGCGCCTTAAAGCGATGTCAGATAATTGACGGTTCATATTTCATCCACATCCCTTGGAATGCAAACGCTATACAGGCTGAATATTAATTCAGATTAAATCCTCTTTTGGTGACCAAGCTTTATTCACATAGCATTCATCTAGCTCTCAGGATCGCCATCCGCAAAGCTCCACACACAAGGAACTTCATCCAGTTCACGCTCGTAATAGGCTTGGAAACCCGGCATTTTGACTTGGTTGAGAAAGGCGGAATAGGCCATATAGCTGACGAGGAACCGTAAATCTGAGGCCCAAGGCGGCATGAATTTTGGCGGTTCAATTATGTCCTGACTAGCGAGTTGAGCCAGAGCCGGAATATCCTCAATATCGAGTTTTCCGACGAATAAGACGCGGATCAAATCGGATCGCCGCAATTTTACCGCTGTTCGGATGAAGTTATGCACGCGCAACAAGCCGTTCAGATAAACCTGATCCTTTGTGAACGGCGCCCCGCCTGAAATGACTCCCCCGCGAAAGACGCGCCGCGTATTTTCATAGGCCTCTTCCCGGCTGGCCGCGCGCGGCACAAAAAAGTCGAACACCTCTTTAAAATCCGCGCCTTCAATCGCCATTTGGATTGCGAGCACGCGCCCCGACAAGCGCCTGAACCGCCGCGGGTCCATATTGCCCGTGATGACCTCCGCAAAGACAGCCAATCCTTCCTGAATTTCAGTGGTGCCGGGATGACCCCGCTTAAGGATAGGAAAATTGGATTGAAGACGGCCATTTAAACCCGTGGCAGAATGGACCAGCGCTTCGTGATGAAGGAGTTGGTCGACGTCTTTATCCGTAAACTGCGCATCGGAGCGAACACGAATTCGTTTGGAAGATGCAGCCGCTTTGGACGACACATCATCCGCGACCATCACATCCGGCGCGTCATCGCCAAAATAATGCTCTAACTTGCTTTCCAGCGCTTCCGCAAAACCTTCGGCGTCCAGCTGTTCCTCAAACCCCTCAACAACCAATTGGTCAAAATCAATTCCGTCCAGCGTAGCGTCCATATGTTTGGCCAGGCTCAGCACTTGCGTTGTTTTATCCAGCATGAGGTCCGTTGGCTGACCATATAATGTAGCGGAATGCGTAAAGAATTCAGGCGTGGCGCGCGCATCCAGAAGATCTGCCGTCGAAACCAATGTCCCGCAAAGACGGTTCAACCACGACATCACGACATGATCCCCATTAATATGGTTACGCGCCTGCGCAATGGCGTCACGTGCATTGGATGTGTCTATAGCGGGATAGTCAGGATTAGGCATCACCCCGCGTTTCAAAAACGCATCGCGCATATCTCCGTCCCAACTAAGTGAGGATAAAACACGCAAGTCGCCTGCAGCTATATCAAGGGCGTTGGACGCATTTTTAGCGTCTTCGAGTTGCTTTTGAGAGAGGGCCGTCATGACCGCCTTGGTCGCAAGCCCTGCTCCGCAAGTAAAGCCGAGAAAGACCCAAGCGTCATATTAGTGCCCTCATTTTGGACAGAGGCAGGAAAATGTGTTAGTCATATGTCAGGGAGATTTTATGAGCGTTAGAGACATATTGGCAAATAAAGGCCACGACATTTATTCCGTATCCAAGGATGCAAAACTTCGCGAGGCTATCTCGCTCCTCAATGAGAAAAATATCGGTGTTGTTTTGGTCACCGATAAGAGTGGCAAACTTGCAGGTATTCTGTCCGAACGCGACGTCATCCGCCGCTCCCTCGCCCAAGAAACGGGTTTCCGCGATGAGCTGGTGACTAAATTCATGACCCAAAATGTCTTCACCGTCACGTCAGAGGCCAGCGTCGATGATGTGATGGGCATTATGACTGAGTCCAAAATCCGCCACGTGCCGGTCATGGACGGCGAAAAACTCCAAGGCCTCATCTCAATCGGCGACGTCGTAAAACGCAAAATCGCGGATGCAGAAAATGAAGCCGCCATGATGCGGGAGTACATCGCGGCGGGCTAACTAAAATCTCCTGATGTCTGTCTTCCCGGCACTCCATTTCTTGCGCAAAACACAGCTCTGTCGACCTAAATAAACGCCTATAGACAACACGCTAAATTTGCTGTTTTTAATTTTTTCAATGAGTTACAGGATTTTCTCAACTGTATTTTGCGGCATTTTGTCCTTGTCATCACGAAAACGTGAACCTACCGAGGAATCGGGAGGAAAACAAAATGAAAAAATTAAACAAACTACTTTTGACCGGGACAACGCTGACGCTTTCCCTAACACTATCATCTTTAGCACAGGCACAGAACGGTCCGAATGAACGCGCCGATAAAGTGCTGAAACATTGGACGGCGGAGCGCATCAATGCAGCAGAGCCGCGCGACATGCTGATTGACCATCGCGGCAAGGCTTATATTCGGGGGAAAAACGGCAAGCTGACACCACATGGTCACACATTTAAATCAGAGCTGACGTCAGATACGCGCCGCGTAAATGTAAAAAATTGGGACAGCCAAGTCACACAAGATAACCAGGCGCCTACAGTCACATCCAGAACGCCGGCAGATGGCTCAACCATTGGAACCAGCCAGACATTCTCTGCGGTTGTCACAGATGTTGACGGCGTCCGTGAAGTTAATTTTGAAATCACATTTAACGGGCAAACCTCCACATTTGCCGGGACGAATATCGGAAACAACACCTATCAGGTCACAGTTCAGGGCTTCACATCCGGCTCCGGCAGCTGGCGTGTCTTGTCCCGTGACAATGTAAAACGGCGCGGCGGAAATAGCGGCGCGACCAGCTCTTACAACTTCACCGTTGAAGGCGGTGGTGGTGGTGGCGGAGGCGGCGGAGGCGTTGTCGCCAATAGCCGCTGGGCCGAAGGCGGCGCTATACAGACAGCCGCGGGACGCCTGCTCTATGAAATGCCGAATAATGGCGGATGGTCAGGCTATGTCTGTTCAGGCACAGTCGCGACCGACGGGACGACAGGTCGTTCCATCATCATCACGGCCGCGCATTGCGTTTATGATGATGCAGATGCATCTTTCGCCCGAAATGTCATCTTCATCCCTAATCAGGACGGAACGACGGGCGGCGGCACAGACCGTGATTGTTCCAATGATCCGGAAGGCTGCTGGGTCACTGATTTCGGTGTGGTCGAGCAAAACTGGACGACGAGCGTTTTCCCGAACAATATCCCGTGGGATTACGCCTATTACGTCGTTGGCGATAATGGTAATCACTCCGGAAACGGCACAGGGGGCGCGCTCGACGCGGCGGTTGGCAGCTTCGATATCGACTTCTCCACGCCGAATGTGAATGATGGCCAAGCCGGAGAATTTTCTCCTGATTGGACACATGCTCTCGGCTATTCTTACTCGGACGATCCGTTCTTCATGTATTCCGCGGAAGATATGACGACCGAAGGGTCTGATAACTGGTGGCTTCCCTCCAGCCAGCTCTCCGGCGGTTCGTCCGGCGGCCCATGGATCCAGCCGATGGATGAAGCGACAGGAACAGGTCCGCTGATGTCCGTCAATAGCTGGGGTTACACCACCTCTGACGGTATGGCTGGGCCGTTCCTGAACGGCACGACCGCGCAGTGTCTGTTCGATGCGGCCAAGACAGGTAATCTCGGCCTGTCCGGCAACGCGGACGGACAGCAAGGCCTGATCGTTGATCCGGCGACATGCGGCAGTAATCCACCCGCCAATAACGCCCCAACAGCCAGCTTCTCCGATAGCTGTACGGATCTGACGTGTAACTTCACTGACAACTCTACCGACAGTGACGGAACAATCGTGTCCCGCAATTGGAGCTTTGGTGACGGTTCGTCCTCAACGGCACAAAACCCGTCGCACAGCTATACAGCGGCCGGAACCTATACGGTCAGCCTGACCGTCACGGATGATGACGGCGCGTCCAGCAATAGCAGCCGGAATGTCACTGTGACCGAAGGCGGCACAGGCGGCGGCGGGGTCACCCTCTCCGGCGTCAGCGCCTATAAGGTCAAAGGTAAGAAACGTTGGGACTATAACTGGTCCGGCGCTGCGTCCACCAATGTCGATATCTATCTCGACGGATCAGTTGTCGCGACAACAGCTAATGACGGTGCCTTCACGCTGACCAGCAACCAAAATGGCGGCGGCTCGCACAGCCATCAGGTCTGCGAAGCCGGAACGACCACTTGCTCTGACATTGTGACATCAATCTTCTAAAGCTTCAGACATATGAAACGAAAAGACCGGCCCCGCGCCGGTCTTTTTTTGATTAAAAGCAGCGATTTCAAAACTTCCATCCCTATTTCAGAAAATTGCAAGTCATTAAAATTCAGTGACTTAAAAGAATTTTCAAGAGAATAATCCTCACTTTCAAAAGCTGTGATATATTGAAGAGGTTCTTTCAGACATGGGACAGGTAGGAGCTCACCGACTGGTCTGGA
>JAHDFA010000038.1 GCA_020628495.1 Hellea sp. | reverse complement strand
TTTTTATGACATATAAGGAGACGAGCCTCTGCTTTGCCCATGAAATTTTAAGAGTTTCCTGTCATTGCAGGGGGGTAATGACCCGCTCGAGCCAAAATCGTAGATTTAAACGTGCTTTTACGTGTGTATTACTTACTTTTTTAATTGGGTCAATGTTCCCACATAAATGGGCAGAAGCTCAAGAATTCGAAACTGAAATTGACCCGAGGCTTTATGAGCTGGTGGAAACAATAAAGCGTAGAGTGCATATTGATGCTCCAGGCGAGCGTCTTCGCGGGACAGAAATAGCCTCTCGTGATGAATTATATCTGGATTTGATAAGTAAAATCGAAACTTCAGCCTACTCGCTGGTTCCAGAGCAAATTGAAGATTCCGTTAAAACGTTCACCGATGTTTACAAGGAAGACGGCTCCGTTGGGCTCGACAGAGTTGCGAGTTTTTATCTGGATTACGCACACCAACTGAAATTAGGAGCCAACCCTGATGATTTACAGGATTTAGCTGCACGCTATTCAGAGGATGGAAATTGGTTTGAACGCTATACAGCGGTAATGCACGCCTCTTTTCTTTATAGTACCAGATTGGAACGCCAGGCCGCCCTCCAAAAAGCCCAAACCGCATTCGCGCTGATACCGGAAAACTCCAACGAAAACGCGTATATAAAATTCGCGAAATCGCGTGTGACTTTGGGGATTGCGCATCTGCATAATCTACAAGGCAACAGCGATCTCGCGCTAAATGCATCTCTTGATTATCTGAAGTTGGCAGAAAGTGAATTTGATCCAAGGCTAGAAATCGATCTGATCAATAATCTTATTTATTCTTACACGGTTGGACGTGATCACAGCGCGCAACTCTATTTAAGCCAAGCTCTACTAGAAATAGAAAAAAGCCATACATCCAGCGTAGCCGGTCTGTCTGATATGCGTATTGCCGGAGTCATGAATGCAATGGGGCGTTACGAGGAGGGTTTGAAACACGCTGGTTCTGCTTTGGAAAGAGCGGATAATGCAACGATTATCCGTGTGAGTCAGGTTGCGAAAAGTGTTGCGCTAGCAGGGTTGGGACAAAAAAATAGAGCCCGTGAAATTGCTGCGGATGTAGGCGTCAATCTCGACAGACAGCATATGCTGAAAACCGAAACGCGCCAAGGTGATCTGTACCTAGCTTTCCTGCTGGCACAGTCCGAAGACGCGGCTTATGCGACCCAACTTTTTAACCGCCAATTGGATGTGACCGCCCAAAAATTTCTGGCCAATAATTCCCGCGACACCACGGCGATGTTAGCGGAATTAGAAAATTCACGGGTCCGACAGGCCGAACGCGTGGCCGCAGCAGCGCGTGAGGCGCAGTTACAAGCCCTGACGATTGATCGGCAAAAGAAACTGAACCGCGTCCTTATTGCGCTGTCCCTGCTGCTCGGTTGCGCGGCCATTTCATCAATCATATTTATACGCTACCGCGGAAAAATTGTTCGCCAACTCGAAATCAAAACGGTTGAAGCGGCCTCTGCCGAAAAACTCAAAACGGAATTTTTGGGCATGATTTCGCATGAGCTCCGGACACCGCTCAATGGCATTATCGGCATTTCTGATTTTCTTGCAAATTACCATGAGGATCCGGATATTCGGGAAAAGACAGGGATTGTCTTGCGTAGCGGGAATGAACTGCTGGCTGTTGTCGAATCTCTCACGGACATGGCGCGTCTGGATGCCGGGCAATTGGAATTGGCGCCCCATGATGCGGATCTCTCTGCGGCTCTGTCCGCGCTCCCCAGTCCTTGGGCCGCCAAAGCCGAGGAAAAAGGCGTGTCCTTCACCCATTTCATCGACCCCTCCATCACGACACATTATGTCGACGAAGACCGGCTGATCCAATGCCTGAATATTCTTTTGGAAAATGCCGTTCGCTTTACCCAAAAAGGACGTGTGCACTTACACATCACTGCAAAGGAAACCGGTCCGGACGGTGATGTGAGTATGACCGCTATCATTGCAGATACCGGACAAGGGATGAGCGAGTTGGTCCAATCCCGCCTCTTCACGCCTTTCATGCAAGCGGATACCAGCCGAAAGCGCACGCATATGGGAACAGGACTCAGCCTCGCAATTGCTTACGCCTTGGCTGAGATGATGGGCGGCCAATTAAGCGTCATGAGCCGCGAGGGCAGAGGGTCGGAATTTAAACTTGAAGTTCCACTAGCGGCTATGATGGGGGTCGGCCTCAGCAAAGGCGAAGGACAGGAAGATAAAGGTGTGGCGTTAGAGGATAGTGCTACGGAAATAACGCCGTTCGATCTCATCATGTCAAACGACGCTGAAGAGCCGCCGATTTTAGGTGCCCCGGTTCTGGATGGACCTGACGCCCCCCGCAGAGAGGTTGTTGATCTGATGCAACCCCATAGCGGATTTCCAAGTCTCCATGAAGTAGAGGCGTTGGTGATGCCTGAACCAGCCGAAGGCCGGCAGCGTATTCTTGTCGTCGATGATGTCGACTCCAATCGCGATATCTTGCGACTTATTCTGGAGACTCAGGGTCACAGTTGCAGCGAAGCCGCTGATGGCTTTGCGGCTCTTGCGGCTTTGGAAAAGCAGACATTTGATTTAATTGTGCTGGATATTCACATGGCCCCAATGGACGGCGTGGAAACCCTGCATCGGCTGAGAGGGTCCGGAACCGATTATGCCAATATAGCCGTCATTGCACTCACGGCCGATAATGCTGCCAGTACAAATGCGGCCTGTATGGATGCCGGGGCTGACTTGTTCCTTACCAAACCTGTAAATCAAGACGAATTGCTGCGGGCGATTGGCTATCTGAATAAAACGGATAACGTGCGTATTTTGAGCGGTTAGCTCAAGTTCGGAAAGAACCTACCAGCTCCCGCCGCCGCCGCCGCCGCCGCCGCCGCCCGAAAATCCGCCGCCGCTCGAAAAGCTGCTGCCGGATGATGATCCGCCGCTACTGCTGGTCTGAACAGGCCTGGCAGAGGCCACACCCGATGAAAGGGATTTGACCATATCACGTGACATCCCGCTGACACCTCCGCGCCCAAAACCGCCGCCGCGATAGCTATTATAATAGCTCGGATTATAATTTTCCGCGACATTCGGCATGGTTCTCTCGAAATGTTTTGTCCAAGGTTTCTCGACGCCCAAAGCCACCGCATAGGGCAAATAGGCTTCATATCGTTCAACCGTCATGGGCGGGACCTGATCCGTTCCAATTTGCGCCGCGTTTAAACGGAGTTTCTCTGCCGTCTCAAGATAGAGTTTAAACCCTTCAATTTCGGATGTAATTTGCGCTCCTTTCTTGGTGGGGGCAGGCATCAGAAACATAAAGATGAAATTGATGAGGACGAGCCCGGCAACCAGCCCCCAGAACAGTCCTGATGAGGGTGTAGAAAACGAACTGAAGACCGCAAACAGACCGATGAGGGTCAGCACAATACCCATAAAAATATATTTGCCGTTTATTCGATGATAGTCTTTGGAATAGAATTTATTAAGTTGGCTTTGAAGATATAATGCGGCCGTATGGAACCGGCTATTGGGCCTATTCTTGCGCAGGACGATGCTATTATTCTTTTTGCCGAATAGCTTTTCATATAAAAGGCTTTCTTCCGGATTTAATTTTACATTTTTATGAGACGCGCGCGGCAGCGGTGTCAGAGTCGTTTGTTTTTTGGTGACATCAATTTTCAGTCGCCTTTTTATAGCCAGACTGATCAGGGTCGCGATCAGCGGCGCATCGCCTTTTATACCTTTATTTAAAATACGGTGCGCTGCCGCCGCAGAATAATTTTTAGGCGCTTCATAACGCGCAAAGACGGGCGGTTTGACAGGGTCGCGGCCAACTTTCGACCAATTCAAAAAATAGAATACCAATAACGCCGGACTGATTAAAGCCATGCCCAGCAATGCGCCATTGGCCCGCCACCACCGTGCACGGGCCTCTTCGGGTGAAAGCGGATCAAACACGCCTTTTTCAACGCCGACAGAGATTGTAACGGCCTCACGCGAAGACAGAGGGTTATTCGCCCGAAATTCAATCACATTTCCATTTTGCGTCACCGTCACATCATTATCCGTGCGGCCATAACGTCCGCTATAGGCTGCAATCTGTTTAGCGTCGGCCCCGTCAGGCAGAATAATACGCCCCGTAAGTGTCTTCAGCGGCATATCCCAATACTCACCCCAAACATTCCACCGGACTTCGTCCAGATCATCATAACGGATGACCCAATCATCAGATTCATATTCCAGCACATATTTCTGAATACCTTCGCCCAAAAAGACATCGGCCCGCCCCAAACGCCAGACAAACGTCCCGTCATTACCCATATTAGTAACACTTTCCGGAGCGCCATTGCGCGTGGCGAGGGTGAGGCGGTAATTTTTGCGATGGGTGATGGCGCCTTCGCGGACTTTCCCTGGTAATTCGCGAAAAATGCCGCGTTTCTGCATGCCGCGTGGCTTGACGTAATCCAACTCCTCCCGGATTTTCAGACTGCCGTCCTTGGCAAAGGTGACGGTGATATCCGCCCGCGCAATATATTCTTCTGTGATGTTTTGGGCGGAAGCCGCGAACCCATACCCCAAAGCGAAAAGGGTTAGGAGCAGAAGGCGGAGCAAAGCGGCGATGCGCATCAATCGAAACTCACATCCGGTGCCGCGTAATCCGCCGGCTCAATCTCGAAAAAGGGTTGGACGTGAAAGCCGAATGGTCCCGCCACGAAATTGGAGGGAACGCTTTTGACCTTGATATTCATTTCCCGCACGGCCCCATTATAAAATCGTCTGGCCATTTCGATTTTATCTTCCGTCTCAGATAGTTCATTTTGCAAGTCGAGGAAGTTTGGATTGGATTTCAATTCCGGATAATCTTCTTTCAGCGCTAAGAGTTTCGGCGTCTGCGCTGCCACTTTGTATTCCGCTGCCCCGCGTTGCCTGACATCCGCGCCAGCGCTTAGCGCTGCATTGCGGGCCTCAACGACTTCACGAAACACATCGCGCTCATGCTTGGCATAGCCTTTTACAATATCGACCAAGCGCGGGATGAGATCCGCGCGGCGTTTTAGCTGAACTTCAATATCCGACCAGCCATTTTGGACGAGAGCGCGTTTCTGAACGAGCCCGTTATAGATCAGAACAACCCCGCCAATCAGAAGCGCAAGAACGATAAGGGTGATGATAAGGCCGGACATGACTCCGGCATAAAGCCAGACGCTTAGGCTTTGCAACCCTTTCGGCGATAGGCTTCGCGAATGGATTGTCGTTCGTCCCTTAATTTTCTTTCGTCAGATGTGCGCGGCCGTCCCGCGAAAGGCGAACCCGATTCATGTTGAAGCTCTTCCAAACCGCGATCACTCTCAAATTCTATGCCGCGAGTTGACGACGCATAATCCTGTGCTTTGACCAAGTCGCGTAACTCATCACACTCCGCGGCTATGTAATCATCGGGAGAGGCCGTCGCGCAGCCTGTTGCCAGACTGGCCGTCATCAAAGAAATTGTAACACAGGAAAGAGTTTTCATCATGAGACTGTTAGAAACAATCTGATTGGGTTAGGTCAAATGAGAATTTGTTCAGGAGAGTGCATTGAAACGAACGATGTTGATAACGGGGGCCTCCGCAGGGCTTGGCGCGGCACTGGGGCGCGAATATGCGCAGCGGGGCTGGAATTTGGTTCTGCTGGCCCGGCGCGAAGACCGCTTGACCGCTCTGGCTGCAGAACTTCATGCCGCCCATGGCACGCAAAGCCGCGTCATCGCGGCGGATTTGTTTTCCGAAACAGCCGTTCCCGATCTAATGCAGGCGCTTGACGGCATTCAGATTGACGGGCTTATCAATAATGCGGGATATGGTCATCCGGGAACATTCCTCGCCAGTGATTGGGAAGACCACCGCCGATTTAACCACCTCATGAGCGTCGTTCCGGTCGAGCTGACGCGGGCGCTCTTGCCCGGCATGGTCGACCGCGGCTTTGGCCGTGTGATGCAGGTCGCCAGCTTGGCGGGACATATGCCCGGATCGAAAGGCCATACATTATATGCGGCTGTGAAAGCCTATCTCATCAAATTCTCTGAAAGCCTGAATGCCGAAATGGATGGTACGGGCGTGCATGTCTCCGCGCTGTGTCCGGGCTTTGTCCTGACGGAGTTTCACGATGTGAACGGCACACGCGACGGGATAAACAGCCTGCCGGACTTTATGGTCATGGATGCTGATATTTGCGCGAAATTGGCGGCGGATGCGCTGGAGGCGAATAAGGCCGTGTTTATTTCCGGGCGGGTCAATCGGTTCCTCGCGCGGCTTAATCGCTGGGCGCCGTGGCTGGGCCGCAAAGTGATGAACTCCGGCTCCGGTCGTTACAGAAAGACGGATTAATGTCCCTAAGTGAAAATAAATTGAGCGATCCCAGATGTTTTGTCGCGCTGGATTTACCGACTGTCGCCGAAGCTGAAGCCATGGTCGAAAAACTCGGCGATGCCGTCGACAGTTATAAAATCGGCCTGCAACTCCTCCCCATTGGCGGGGTGGAGTTTGGGCAGCGGTTAAAGACAATGGGCAAACATGTTTTCTATGATTTCAAATTCCACGATATTGGCGCGACCGTCGAGAAGGCCACGCGGTCTATCGCGGGACTGAATGCGGACCTTTTGACCGTTCATGCTCGGCCCGATGTGATGCGGTCTGCTGTCAGGGGACGAGGCGATGCGCCTTTGAAAATTCTGGGTGTGACTGTCCTGACATCGCTCGATCAAGAGGCGCTCAAAGCCATTGGATATAATGACAATGCCGAAAGTCTCGTCATGCGCCGCGTAGAGCAGGCGCTGGACGCTGGCATAGACGGTGTTGTTTCATCGCCTTTGGAAGCCGCCGCCATTCGCGCGGTTGTGCCGGATAGCTTTCTGGTCGTGACACCCGGCGTGCGGCCCAAAGGTGCGGATGCGGGCGATCAAAAACGCATTGCCACACCCTCCAGCGCCTTGCAGGCTGGCGCGACCCATCTCGTCATAGGCCGCCCCATCACGCAAGCGCCTGATCCCCGCGCCGCAGCACTGGCTATCGCAAAAGAAATGCGCGGCGTTTAAAAATCTAGGCCCGTCTATTTTCCAAATAGAGGAGACGCGCCAACATGGCTGAAAATCCGATTGAACCGGAGCATAAGATGAAAATCAGCCATATCAGCAGTTTCATATTCAGCTGTTTGGCGCGCGGAACAATCAAAACCCAAGCCATTGTCAACGCCATTAAAAGATCGAACCAAACTTGAGTGCCCCAAATTGTTTGCGTGTGGACTGGCCAGAATCCGGTCGGCCCGCCCTTCACCACGGCGGCCAGAGACCAGACTGAAAAGGCGGCACAAAACAAGGCGGCGATTTTCCAAGCCTGCAAGCCCAATCGCCCGCCTGACAATAGGGTGGCGAAAGTTATCAAAATAACGGGGACAAGCGCGAGCGCAGCCAAAAGGGGAAAAAGAGTCATGGAGGCATCCTTTCATTTTCCAAAACTCTGCGACTCGCCACGACAAGAATCAATTACCTGACAGGTAAGTGCATTCTATTTTTATTTTCTGTACACTCCCCGCATGAAACAATCTTTTGGCGAAATTATTCGGCATTGGCGGACACTCCGCCGTTACAGCCAACTTACCCTATCCGTCGAAACCGGTTTATCCTCCCGGCATATCAGTTTTCTGGAGACGGGCCGATCCCAACCCAGCCGGGGATCGGTTCTGACATTTGGCCGCGTCTTGCAATGGCCCAAACCTGTGATGAACCAGGCCTTGCTGGCCGCGGGATTTTCCCCTGAATTTCCGGACCATGATTTAGACGATGTCAATTTGAAACCCATGACAGATGCTATGGCTCTCATTCTTGAAAATCATGCGCCATACCCTGCGATTATCATTGACGGAAATTGGCAGATAATTGGCGGCAACCCTCCGGCGGCGCATTTGATGCAGTTTCTACCCTTGGGGGGCTCAGTCAGCGTTATTGATGCGCTCTTAAATGATGATCCTAAAAATCCGGTTTTTCTAAATTGGGATGTGATTGCGGCTTGGACGCTCTCGCGGCTGCAAGTTGAATCCGCGCGCCTTGGCCCTGACGCGGACCTGGTTCGAATATATAATAAACTCGCGCATGACCCGCGATGCGCCCATCTTGCCCAAACGTCCTTCTCCGCCAATGCACCTTATTTGACAATGCAGGCCCGTATCGACAGTCACGATTTATCGCTATTCACTATGCTGGCGGAATTTACGACGGCATTGGATGTTTCCATGAGCGAGCGGCGGGTAGAGCTGTTTTTTCCGGCAGATGACGTAACGCGCGCCTATTTTGAGGCCTTATCCGACTAGCGGCTATTAAAAAACCCGCGCTCAATTGAGGCGGGTTATTTATTTCAAATTTGAAGAGACCTAGCGGCAGCCGCGGCGCGGGCCATAGTGACCGAAATCGCCATAGCGCGAATAATGCGTGACCGTGTGACATGGCGATGTGTAAGGCACGGGAACGGGTACAGGATAGCGCACATAAATGACGGGACGTACAACGCGGTAATAGGTTGTTTGCGGAACAGGCTTCACAACATTGTAACAGCCAATGACGCGGCCTTCGCCTGCGCCGTAAACATTAACCGGACAATTTGTGGCTTGCAGGCTCTCATTATAACCCAGTCCCGGAACGGAAGATGTCGACCCTGAAAAGGCGAACATATTCTCGTCGGAATATGTCTCGCTGATAGAGCCTGTCCCATATGAGCTATCAGCCTGATAAGAACTCATCGTTGAATAGGACTGTGACGGCTGAAATGTGCCGGGCAGGTTGACGCTGCCATAGGCTGTCGAGGATTGCGCGGTCCAGCTGGAGAGCGGCTGGGCCGTAGCTGTTTGACCGCAATACATGCCCGCGCCGCATCCCGCAGACGCCGCACTTGCGAAAGACAGAGTGGCAGCTATTACAGCTGCGCCTTTAAAAATTCGGGACACCATAACCCACCTTTATATTTCCAATGCGCGTTTTTTGCGCTGATTAGGTCTAACCTAGCAATTCGCGTGCCAAACATGCGACTCGATTCCCGTAACAGGCGAATTAATGCTGAGTTTCAGTATAAAAAAGCCCCGCTTCAAAATTTAAAGCAGGGCTTATTCCCACATCAATTCAGATGCTTGATTGTCGTGCCTTACTGAACCCAACGTCCCGGTGCGCTCGCACCATATCGTCCAGCCGGGCCGTGAGCGGTTTGACAGCCCTGATGCACAGGGACCGGAACCGGAACGGGAACGCCGTAAACCGGATTTACCGTTTGCGTTGGCAATTTGCGTTTGCAGATGACCTGCGTTGCGACTGTGCTGCCAAAGGCTGTCGGTCCGGAGACTTTCTCCCAATATGATCCGTCCGGTGCGACAGAGGAGCCATAGCTTCCGGCCATTGGACCCGATTGCTGCAGGACAGGCGTCCCCGGCTGTCCAAAGCTTGGCCCGGGACGTGTCGGCATTAGGTGCAAGCCTTGCGTATTTGTCAGACCGGGTGCGCGCATTTGTGGGCCGGACATCGACATGCCATACGCCATTTGCGGGGCAACTTGCCCGCCAATAAATGTACCGGGCAGGTTGACGCTGCCCATGGCGGCTCTTGGCTGGAATGTGCCGGGCAGGTTTACACTACCATATGCGGCTTGCGGGCGGACCATGCCCATATGCGGCGCTGTCCCGGTTCCCGGAACGACGACGTCTTGCGGACGGGTTTGGCCGCTGTCCAAAACTTGCTGCGCGGCAGCCGGGTCACGGACGACTTTAGATGTCGGAAGATATGCAATGCCCGGAACGAAAGAGGCATCGCCATATGTACGCGGCGCGAATTTTGACGGATCATATCCGCCGCCAATGCGAACCGTGCGCGGCTGAGCCGGTGCCTGAATGACAGGGGCAGGCGGGCTGTAAAGCGCCAGCGGGACGGGCGCAGGTGCAGGCGGATTTAATTCGACTTGAACGGGCTGCCCGGCCTCTTGACGGCAATATGTTGTGCTGGTTGGGTGACATCCGCCGGTAAATCCGGACGGTGCATCGGATAGACCTGCTGTCGGCGCCATACCGTGAATGCGCGTGATAGAGACATTGGGCGAGCGCTGAAAATTCACAGAACGCAAATGTCCCATCGGATTTTCGTTTCGGACCGTCATCGGACCAAATTCGGGTGAATAACCCGGCATGACCTGCACGGATCCGGCACAGGCTGCGCCGTTGCAATTCCCGCCCGCAAAGGCAGGTGCGGCCATCACGGCTGTCGACAAAGCACCCAATAGGGCTTTTGAAATCAATTTGGTCGGCATGTGCCACTCCCACGTCACAAAGGTGGGACTTGTGTCCGCACCGTCAAAAATTTTGGTTCGGTGCGAAATGTGGAGGTTGCTTAAAAGTCGTAAGCAATCCCGCCGCGTTCCCAATCGCCATAGCGCGTGGGTTCGACACCTTTCGGGCCGCCTTTTTCCGGTTTGAGGGGATCCGCTTCGCCGCGCGCTTTGCGCCGCTCTTCCGCTTCAGCCAAAGCCCGCTTTGCAGCCGGGCTCAAAACCTTCTTCGGGGGTTCGGATGTGTCATCTACTGTGTCGGTCATACCTCACAGCATATGGGTCCGCGCCCCGCTCCCGTCAAACGCGCAAATTGCCGCTCGATGCCAAACTGATACACGGCCAGCGATAAGATTCAGTGAATCTGCGGTTAGGGCGATGTTTACCATGATGGTTAGGGAGTTGGTGAATACGCCCTATTTTCGGCGCATAAATCTATACCTATTTCTCAAACTTTGAATTTTTAAATTTCTGAAAGATGAGCCAAAAGAAATAAATTAAGCCTCCAACCGCTGAAAAAGCACCCAAAGCGAATTTTGGGTCTCGACCCAGAAAAGTAACCTCTTTTCCTCTAAAGGTATAATAGGTTTCTAAAAACCACCCTGCCAGAAACCCAATGAGAAAAGTAAATATGGCGAGCATTGCTGTTAAGTAGAGACCCTTTAAAGAAAATAGCTCGGACGGTCGTTCAATCTTCATTTTCATTTTATATCTGTCACCGTTTCGCCAGCTCCAAGACATTTAAAGTCGACATACGTGAATATGCAAGCGTGAGTTATGGCTATAGAGCCGCCAATCCCTCTCGCAATTCGCACGCACTTCCCTTATGCGCCCCGCATGAGCGACACTGAACACCCTTCCCGCCAGTCCGGCAAACAACAGCGTGATGCGGCGTTGTCAGATTCCGTCAAAGCCCGGCGCTGTGCGGCGCTGGCTGTTATGGATGTGCGCGCGAATGGGAAGGCGCTGGAATTGGCGCTGGCCGCGACAGAGGATTATGCCGCGCTGGAATCGCGTGACCGGGCTTTTGCCCGCGCCATTGCCGCGACCGTGTTTCGCCGCTCAGGCCAGATAAAGGCCGTGCTGAAACCTCATGTGCGCAAAAAACCAACCGCGCCCGTTCAGGCTGTTTTGGAAACCGCCGTGGCACAAATCGTCTTTATGGATGTGTCGCCCCATGCCGCCGTCAGCGAATCCGTCGATGTGCTCAAATCCCGTAAAACGACACAAGGCTTTGCCAATTTCGCCAATGCTGTTTTGCGCCGCGTGGTGGAGCAGGGAAAACAAACCGCCGCTGCCGCGCCGCCCAAAGCCAATATTCCGGGCTGGATACGCGGCGAATGGGAACGCAGTTACGGCAAAATCCCGATGACGAAAATTGCGGTGCAGCTGATTAAAGACCCCGGGCTCGATCTGACAGTCACCGATAAACGCGAAGATTTGGCCGAGGCCACGGGCGGCACGCCCGTTGGGCGTCAAACACTTCGCCTGAAATCTATTGGTGATGTCACGGCCCTGCCGGGATTTGAGGACGGGACGTGGTGGGCGCAGGATTTAGCAGCGGCCCAGCCCGCGCAAATCCTGATGGACCAATTTGATGATGTGAAAGATGTGCGCGTGCTGGATATGTGCGCCGCGCCGGGCGGGAAAACGTTGCAACTCGCCGCGGCGGGCATGGATGTTACCGCCGTCGATAAATCGGGCGGGCGGTTAAAACGGCTTGAAGAAAATCTCGCGCGAACGAAACTCAAAGCAAATGTGGTGCAAAAAGATGCGCTGGGTTTTACGGCAGAGCCTTTTGCGGCAGTTCTGCTGGACGCGCCGTGCTCGGCGACAGGCACTTTCCGCCGTCATCCCGATGTTTTGCATAATCGCAGTCCAAAATCCGTCGCCGATCTCGTCCGCTTACAGGACAAACTTCTGCCCAAGGCGGCGTCTTTGACGGCACCCGGTGGCGTGCTGATCTATGCTGTCTGCTCCCTCCAGCCTGATGAGGGTTTGCCGCGCATCATGAAATTTTTGGAAAATGCGCCTGATTTCCGCCTTATTCCGATTCCAGCATTGCCAGGTCTGGACTTACCAAGTGAGCGTTTCAATGGGGGTGTGGTGCGGACATTGCCGTGTGACATGCCCAAATCGGGCGGACTCGACGGCTTCTTCATAGCGGCGCTGCGGCGCGAAGCTTAGTGTCCATGTCAGGTTCACCCCTGATTTATAGTTAACGTGGTAATCGCCCGTTAACCTGAATGTGGTCCAAGCTTTGCAACTACATGCGTCAGATGTATCAAAATGGGAGGCTCATATGAGCACGACAAAACTTTTTCGGGCTGGATTGATTGCCACAGTGGGTGTGGCCAGCCTGACTTTAACCGCAAATGCACAAAGCCGTTACGGCAATGTCTATGATTATGAAAGCGGTCGCAATTGTGGTCAGGCTTGTGTTCCGGCTGCGCCTGCACCTGCGACGCCGCCCGCCAATACACGTTACGGCGCGCCTGTTGCTGCAACGCCGGTTTACAACCCGGCTCCCATTTATGTTGATTGTGTCCAAGCCGGCACCTGCGCACCGCAGCCATCTGTCGTTTATACGCAGCCTGCGCCTGTTTACACGCAGCCGACTTATACGCAGCCAAGCTATACACAGTCCGTACAAATGGCGCCAGTGAACTGTCCGTCCGGTACAACCGCGCAATCTGACGGTACATGTATGCAGACAGGGTCCACATATTCATCCAGCACGACGTATTCCGCGCCGACGACGTCTTACAGCGCGCCGACTATGTCTATGGAGCCTGTGAACTGCCCATCCGGCACAATGGCTCAATCTGACGGAACTTGCATGCAGACTGGCTCCAGCTATTCTTCCGGCACGACATATTCGTCAGGGTCAACATCATCATATTCAACCAGCACATATACTGCGCCAACCATGTCTATGGAGCCTGTGAACTGCCCATCCGGCACGACGGCCCAGCCGGACGGCACCTGTATGCAGGGCGGCTCCAACGCATATGCCGGAACATCGGTCGAGCTTTATACGGGTGATGCGTCAACAACGACAAGCACATCCTCTTACGGTTACGGTTCAACCGGTACCTATACTGCGTCGGATTATTTGCCCATCCGCAAGTAAGACTTACGCCTTGTACGACATTCGCCCGCCCCGTGCATTTCACGAAAAGTGAATTGCGCGGGGCGGGTTTTTTGTGCGCGCATGACTTGTCTTCAACCCTGGAGTTTCGGCGGCTTGCGAGTCCGCCGAGTGTCCGTTAAGTAATTACCATGACTGATAAAATTCTGATATCTCCCTCCATCCTCTCGGCTGATTTTGCCGCTCTGGGCCAAGCGGTTCGTGATATTGATGCGGCCGGGGCGGATATGATTCATATTGATGTGATGGATGGGCATTATGTGCCGAACCTGACCATCGGCCCTGCTGTGGTCAAAGCCTTGCGACCGCATACGGACAAGCCTTTTGACGTGCATTTGATGATTTCCCCCACGGAGATTCTGGTCCCGATGTTTATTGATGCGGGGGCCGATTACATCACAGTCCATCCGGATGCCGGACCACATTTGCACCGCACGCTACAAACTATTCGCGCGGCAGGGGTGAAGGCCGGTATTGTGCTCAATCCCGGCGCGCCCGTGGAGCAAGTCGATCCCGTTATTGATCTCTGCGATCAAATTATGATTATGAGCGTCAACCCCGGCTTTGGCGGGCAGTCTTTTATCCCCTCGCAACTTGAAAAAATCGCGGCCGTGCGGGCCAAAATTAATGCCCATGTCGCAGCGGGCGGGCAGGATATCCTGCTGCAGGTCGATGGCGGCGTTAATCCCTCCACGGCACAAGACTGCATTGCGGCGGGGGCAACGTCGCTGGTTGCGGGCTCAGCTGTCTTTAAAGGCGCGGGCAGTTACGCCGAAAATATTGCGGCCTTGCGCGGGCAATCCGCAGCCAAGGCCGCGTAAGACCGCCCCATGGCTCGGTCCGGCCACCCTTCGGCGCAATCGCGCGTTTCGACGCCGCATACGGCGTTTTTGGCGGTTAAGCAGCGTATACGTGCGGCCTTGCCGTCCGGCACTGGCGGGGCC
Organism: Hellea sp.; assembly: GCA_020628495.1. Classification (GTDB taxonomy): domain Bacteria; phylum Pseudomonadota; class Alphaproteobacteria; order Caulobacterales; family Maricaulaceae; genus Litorimonas. Next base: position 5,514 of record JAHDFA010000038.1, on the reverse strand, counting down.
TTATCCGGACGCTCGCCGGGACCGTTTCATCCGGCGACCCCGTCTCTCAATCTGGGGGATGCGGACAAGGCCAAAGATCTTTTGGGCGGGCGGTTTCTCTATGCGGGGCAAATTTTGGATGTTGGGCCGTGGACAACTTCGGCCCCGTCGCGTCGTTTTGCCGGATGGTTACACGAATTTGACTGGATGCATGACCTTCTCGCTATCAATAGTGAGGAACATCACGCCAAAGCGAGGTTTTACGTCGATGGTTGGATAGACACCTATGGGAAGGGCAATGAATTTGTGTCCGAACCTGCGCGCCTGTCCCGGCGTTTATTTAATTGGCTTGCGCTCTGGTCGCCGGCGCTGTCCGCATCCGGATTAGAAGATTCTGATATGGATATGGGCGGTAGCACGCGCGTTTTGGAGCGTCGCCGCGCCAGTGTTTTGCGCCAGCTCTCTATCCTGCGAGGCGCGGTAAAATCTTTGCCGCCGGGACTGCCACGCCTGACGGCGGGCTGCGCGCTGGCCATGGGCGGTGCACGGATCACGGATGGAAAAGCACAATATCTTGAAAGAGGTCTAGATTTGCTGGACGCCGAACTGGCGCTGCAAATCCTGCCTGATGGCGGACATATCAGCCGGTCGCCCGAAGCGACTGCCACAGTTTTGCGGCAGCTTCTCACGCTGGATTCCCTATTGGCGGATCGCGGTTTGGAAGGCTCGCGGGAGCTTTCCCGCGCAATTGATCGTCTTGCACCCATGGTGGCATTTTTCAGACGCTCTGGCGGAGAGCTCGCGCCCTTTAACGGTGGCGGTGAAGTCGATGGCGCCGATATCGCTGAGCTGCTGCGCGCAGCACCGGGTGAGCCCAAAGCCTTTGGATACGGTCCGCATGTTGGATATCAGCGGCTGGACGCCAATCAGACTGTTGCGCTGATTGATACGGGTGAGGCTCCTCCGCGCCCTTTTGATACGCAGGCCCATCTCGCCCCGCTCGCGCTGGATCTGTCCACGGCGGAAGGGCCAATGATTACGTCTTGCGGATATAATACGCAGCAACCTTTGGCCTGGGCCCGTCCCATTCGGGCGGCGGCGGCGCATTCCACTTTAATATTAGACGGCCGTTCGCCCGGCCGTCTGCTGATGAGCGAATGGAAGCGTGCGATCCTTGGCGATGCTGTGGACCGCGTGGCCGGCCCCGTAAAAGCCACGCGAAAAGAGCAAGACAGCGGAATTTGGCTTGAAAGCCATCATGAGGGTTATTTGGGCGATTACGGCCTATCTCACAGGCGGCGCCTCTTCATGCCGCGCGACGGTCACGATGTTCGCGGTGAAGACAGCTTGTTTGCCCCCATGGGATCCATTCCCATTCGCCGTGATCAGGTGCCTTTTGCCATTCGTTTTCATATCCACCCCAAGGTTCGGGTCAGCCTGTCTCAGGATAAATCCTCTGCCCTTTTGGTCGTCGCCGGGAAGGCGGGGTGGCGCTTCCGAACGGATGGCGGACAGGTGTCGCTGGAGGATTCAGTCTATCTCGCGACAGGCTCGGCGCCAATGAAAACACAGCAGCTCGTTATCTATGGTCAGGCCTTTTGCGACAGCGACGGCGAGAGCCGCTCCAACAGGGTCCGCTGGTCTTTTCGGAAATTGAAACCCGCAGATGAAAAATCGCGCACAAAGCCGAAACAATCTGATATAGAGCCGGACTTATGAGCTCGGCAAACCGATCCACATTTAAAATACGCAGAAGTTTCCGCCTCATTGGTATGGATGTTCTGTTCGCGCTGGCCTCAATGATGATGGTCATTCGGTGGCGCTATGATTTTCTGAATGAGCCGCTGCGCGGCAATATTGATCACAAGGCAGCCTATATCGCTGCCGCGGCCACATTGATTATATGGGTTTTGCTGCGCCAGGACCGCGCCATTTGGCGCTTTACCACTCTGGACGATTTTAAACGGATCAGCCTTGGCATTCTGGCCGTGGCTTTGACTGTGCCGTTAGTGCTCTATTTCTTCTTTGATCGCGGCGCGAACTTCCCGCGCTCGGCCCCGCCGCTCTTTGCCGCCATGTTCTTTGCGCTCATCATAATGTCCCGTCTTTTATCGATGTTGTTACAAAATGGGGATTTTCGGGCGCTTTTCCGTGCGCGTTCCACCTATGGGCAGGACGCCCTGTTAATTGGCCCGGCGCCGCATCTTTATAATTATCTGATGGACCGCGCGCGCAAGGGCGGGGCGGGCAGTAATCAGCATATGGGTTTCAACCCGGTCGGATTGATCGAAACATCCGGTCTCTATGAAGGCCGAACCATTCGGTCCGTTCCGGTCTTGGGCGGACCCGATGATTTGCGCGAGATTTATATGAAAACGACGGGGCGGCAGGACAAACCGCTTCAGATTATTTCCGTGGACCCCTCCCCCGACCGCCGCGTCACAGCCAAATTGGTGAAGATTGCCGCCGAATTGGGTGCGCCGCTCTCCCGCCGTTCGGCTGATCCCAGCCGCGGCTTGTCCGCATTTGAGGCGGCAGACTTAATTGGACGCGAAATGCGCGTTCTGGATTTGGCGCCGGTAAAAGATATGTTTGCAGACCGCGTTGTACTGGTCACCGGGGCGGGCGGGTCCATCGGGTCGGAACTGTCCAAGCAGATTGCCCGGTTGAATCCGTCCAAACTTATTCTGGTCGATCATTCGGAATTTAATCTTTATGAATTGGAGAAAACGCTCGCGCCGTTTCAGAATGATGATGGCGAAGCCTGCTGGAAAACCTTTATTGGCGATGTCCGAAACGCGCCGCGCATGCGGGAGATTTTCGCGGTGGAGCGTCCGGAAATTGTGCTTCACGCCGCGGCGTTAAAACATGTGCCCTTGGGTCAGAAAAATCCGCTGGAGGTGCTTCGGACCAATGTGATGGGTACGTCCAATGTGCTGGATATGTGCGGCACTTATGGGGTTGAACATTTCATCCTGATCTCAACGGATAAGGCCGTCTCTCCCGTCAATATGATGGGGGCGTCAAAACGAATTGTCGAAATGATGACACTGGCCCGTCAGGCGGTGACGCCCGGACTGCAGGCGTCCTGCGTTCGCTTCGGAAATGTTTTGGCCTCTAATGGGTCTGTTGTAAATCTGTTTGAAGAACAAATCGCCATGGGCGGCCCCGTCACCGTCACCCATAGCGAAGTTGACCGCTATTTTATGATGTTGGAAGAAGCGGCCGCTTTGGTTCTGCAATCGGCAGCCCTTGGCGCCCATCGCCGCGACATGTCGGAGTCTGGTCATGACGCCTCGGGATGTATCTATGTACTGGAAATGGGCGAACCGGTTAATATTGCGCGTTTAGCGCGGCAGCTCATCCGCTTGCGCGGTAAAGTTCCGGATGTTGATATTGAGGTCCGCTATACCGGCCTGCGCCCCGGCGAAAAATTGACGGAAGTCCTCTCATATGAGGATGAGGATTTGGAGCCGACCCGCGTGGACGGCATCCAGCTTTATAACCGCGCTGTGCTCGATCCGGCCTCGGTGCTGAACCGGACAAAGGCGCTGATAAAGGCGCTCAACTCGCGGGATCGCAGTGCCATACGTAAAATCATTGCGCAGCTTGTTCCGGGTTATGACCCCGCCAATGTGCTGGACGAACCGGAGTTGGCCATAGTTCCCAATATTGCCGACCCTGATGATGTCGCCAATGATGTGGAAGATGAAACGGGGACTGACGGCTAGCCCATTTCGTTTTGTCGGGAGAAGGCTGCGCTGCCTCTTTGGTCCGATCATGGCGTTGTGGATATGTGTAAAGCTGAAAATTACCCGAGTGGAAACGCGCCGCGCGCCGTGATAGGCGGCAGGTGAAATTACACCGACCTTACAGGGACGCATGCCATGCCCGCACCAAATCCAGACCTCCCCGCATTTGACCCGGCGCGCCTCACGCCTGTGAAGCGCGCGCTGATTTCTGTCTCGGATAAATCCCGATTAATCGATCAAGCCAAAGCTTTGCATGAGCGCGGCGTCAAACTCGTCTCGACGGGCGGTACGCACCGTGCCATCGCAGCCGCCGGTATTCCCGTTAAAGATGTTAGCGAGCTAACGAAGTTCCCGGAAATGATGGATGGTCGGGTGAAGACCTTGCACCCGATGGTCCATGGCGGCCTCCTCGGTGACCGCGACTTAGCGTCCCATAAAGATGCCATGCATGATCACGGCATTCTTTCCATCGACCTGCTCATCGTCAATCTCTACCCGTTTGAACAAGCGGTTGCGGTCGGCGGCAGCTATGAAATGTGCGTCGAAAATATAGACATTGGCGGACCCGCCATGATCCGCGCTGCTGCGAAAAACCATGCCCATGTCGCCGTCTGCACCGACGCCGATGATGTGGATGCGGTGCTCGCCGATATGGACGCCAATGATGGCCAAACATCGGGCAGGCTGCGCCAAAACCTCGCGGCGAAAACCTATGCCCGCTCCGCCGCCTATGACGCCGCGATTGCGAATTATTTCGCGGATATTGTTAGCGGCACCCCCGCTTACCGCGCGCAGGGCGGATCGCTGAAACAAGAATTGCGTTACGGCGAAAACCCGCATCAAACGGCCGCCTTTTATGCCGACGGGTCCAACCGTCCGGGCGTGTCCACGGCGGAACAAATTCAGGGCAAGGCGCTGTCTTATAATAATATCAATGACACGGATGCGGCCTATGAGCTCGTCGCGGAATTTGGCGACACGGCGAAAGGCGACAAGCCTGCCGTCGCGATTATCAAACACGCCAATCCCTGCGGCGTGGCCGTCGCGGATGATTTCATCACCGCCTATAAAAATGCGCTCGCCTGCGATCCCGTCTCGGCCTTTGGCGGCATTGTTGCGCTGAATGGCAATCTTGACGCGGCCACAGCCAAAGAAATCGTCAAAGTCTTCACCGAAGTTGTGATTGCGCCCTCTGCGGATGACGATGCGATTGCTGTGTTCAAAAAAAAGAAAAATCTGCGCCTGCTGATTGCGGGCGGATTGCCCGATGTGACGGCCCCGTCCCTCACGCAGCGCAATGTCGCGGGCGGTATCTTGGTTCAAGACCGCGATAATGGTTATGTCGCGGATGAGGATTTGAAAGTTGTCACGAAGCGCGCCCCGACAGATTCTGAGATGGCCGACCTGCGCATGGCGTGGAAAGTCGCCAAACACGTTAAATCCAATGCGATTATTTATGTCAAAGACGGCGCAACAGCGGGCATTGGTGCGGGCCAGATGAGCCGGATTGACTCCGCCCGCATCGCGGCCCGCAAAGCCGAAGACGCCCAAGCCGCCGCAGGATGGGACGAACCAAAAACAAAAGGATGCGCCTGTGCCTCAGACGCCTTTTTCCCCTTTGCCGACGGCATGCTCGCCGCTGCATCAGCCGGCGCAAGCTGCGTCATCCAACCGGGTGGTTCCATTCGGGATGATGAGGTGATTGCCGCAGCCGATGAGCAGGGCCTCGCAATGGTATTTACGGGGATGCGGCATTTTAGGCATTAGCCATGAAGCAGTTACC
>JAHDFA010000037.1 GCA_020628495.1 Hellea sp. | reverse complement strand
GCCGAGAACAAAGATTTCCCGACACAGACTTATGGTCCGGATCGTGTTGAAGTTCAGGGCGTATTGGTCGGGTTAGTGCGTAACTACCACTAAGGGCCAACCCTTACCTAATTCCAAGCCCGCCGTTTCTCTTTTGAGGGACGCGCGGGCTTTAGTGTGAGTCGGTCCTTGAGATAGACATCGAGCGCGCCAGTTTCCCGCAGGCTCGTTTCATCAACCAAAACAGCGTCGCAATTCCGCCGCGCGACGGGACCGGAACTTCTCACCGCAAGAATGACAAGATCTGACGCTTGGCACTCCTCCGGGACTTCTGACGGGCTTTGCAGGATTGAGATTTGCCATGCCCCAATTCGAGCACGGCAAGCCAATGAGTCACATTGTGCAATGCGGTCTTTATAGGGTGCCCAATCCGCGTCGGACTGCCCTGCCCGCTGTGCGAACTGCTCGCGTCCATATCTGTCCGAACGACGAGAGCCTACGAAAAGGATGGGGTCTCCCTCTCCCGTCTCCGGAACATGCCAGAACGCAACTTTGCCATCTTCTGATATCCGTAAATCCGGCGTAGGCGCCTGCCCCCACCCTGCAAAGGCTGAGACAATCAAAATGACGCCTGCGACCTTCCAAATTCCACGTCCCATACAGAGCCCGACAAATCCCAAACCATAAATCGGCAGAACCCAATTCGGTGCGGCACCAATATATAACATCGCCCCAGGCCATCCCGAGACCCAATCCGCAGCTCGCAATATCGGCTCCAGCGCGAGGCTCATCAAATAAAGTGGTCCGGCCTCTAACCCCAGCGGCATCAGCAACAGAGACACGACTGCCAACGGCATCACAAAGAGCGAGAAGAGCGGCATTGCCAGCAGATTTCCGACAAATCCATATTGCGCGAAGCGGTTGAAATGAAAAACAGCGAACCCACCCGTCGCAAATCCCGCCACTAGGCTGGTCACACTTAAAGATGAAAAGAAATCAACCATCCGTCTAAAAAATCCGCGTCGGGAATAAGCAGGTCGCAGGGTCTGCCATGTCTGGTAAACAGCGACCAAGGCCGTAACTGCCGCAAACGACATTTGGAAACCGACGGAAATCAGGCTTTCAGGATGTAAGGCGAGTGTTATTAGCGCCGCAACAGAAACGGACCGCATCGACACGGCTCGGCGGTCCAATATGATCGCCAGAAAGAAAATCGTGGACATCACCCAAGCCCGCTGGGTCGCGACGGAAGCCCCGGACAGGACGAGATAAAATGTCGCCGCTATAATTGCTGCTGCCGCTGCGAATTTTCTCACATCATAGCGTCGCGAGAGTGGTAGAATACACGCCAAGCCTAAAGAAACGCCTGAATAGGTTCCGCCCGCAAGCAAGGCCATGTGCAAACCCGAAATCGCGAGAATATGGGCGAGTCCGGCAATCCTTAAGTTCTCGGTCTGCTCCGCCGGGATAAACCGCCGAACTCCCGTCATTAAAGCCGCTTGCAACCCGGACGTTTCCGTAGGCGCGGCCGCGACAATGCGGTCCGCCAATCCATAACGCCAACGCACGACAGCCCGGCGGGTCCTATCCCACAGGCCCAAACCAGCATCGGATTGCAGTCTGGGTGCGCCATACCCAAAACCAAATCCGCCAATGCCTTTATAATATGCGGCCTGCCCCGGATCATACCCACCCGGAACAACAACACCCGGCGGGGCTTTTGACGCGACGAGCCAGTTAATAGTTGCACCTGCCGCGATGGGCGGATCAGGCCTTTTTGTAACCCGAATACGCAGTTTTTCCGGCATCGCATCTTTGCGCATATTTTCGATGGAGAGAATTTCAACGACATAGCGTTCGCTAGTCCCTGACTTCTCTATCGCGCTCACCCACCCTTCTATGCGGTAGGTCCGTTCTTGTTCCGGGAGTCGCGGTGCGTCCGCAGCCGCCGTGTGCCACGCCCCCCGCCCAATTCCCAGCGCGATCATTAAGAGCAAACCAAACAGCCCTGCAGCGGACCAGGCTCGACTTCGAACTCCCCACCAAACCGCAGCCAACGCGAAACATATAAATATTACTGGATGCAGTGGAGGCTCAGACGGCCAAGCGAAATAGAGTGCGACGCCGATTGCAAACGCAATGACCAGAGTGTTGAAACCCGGATAATATGAGAATGCGGCTTCGATACGATTTCGCAACATTTCTGAAGGTGAGCTTTGCAGCAAACCACTCTGAAAATGCCTATTCACCTTCGTCATCACATGTCATAGAGCGCCCAAATTCAAAGATAATGCAAGCCCGAAAGCTCAACCCGCAGATGAACAAACCTGTTGTCACACGTTTTGCGCCGTCTCCTACAGGATATCTACATATCGGTGGAGCGCGGACAGCGCTTTTCAACTGGTATTTTGCGAAAAAGATGGGCGGAAAATTCCGCCTCAGGATTGAAGACACAGACCGCGCACGCAGCACGGATGAGGCAACGGCAGCCATTCTGGAAGGTATGTCATGGCTGGGCATGACCGCAGATGACGAAATTGTTTATCAGAGCCTGAACGCGGATGCACACGTCGCAGCAGCCGAGGTGATGCTGGAAAGCGGCGCAGCTTATCGGTGCTATGCCACAGCCGATGAAGTTGAATCCCTGAAAGCTGAAGCGCGTGAAGCCAATCGCGCTTTCCGGAGCCCATATCGGGATAGCACGGATGTCAAAGATGCTCCTTTTGCGCTGCGTTTTCGTGTGCCTGACGGCGAAACGAAAATTCAGGACCACGTCCAAGGCGACATTACATGGCAAAATGAGAGCTTTGACGACCTCGTCCTCCTCCGCGCAGATGGGACGCCGACTTATATGCTCGCCGTTGTCGTCGATGATAATGAGATGGGCGTAACCCATATTATTCGCGGGGATGATCATCTTATAAATGCCGGACGGCAAACGCAGCTTTATCAAGCTCTCGGATGGACCGTTCCGGATTGGGCGCATGTTCCGCTCATCCACGGCCCCGACGGAAAGAAGCTATCAAAACGGCACGGCGCTTTGGGTGTAGAAGCCTATGAAGAGCTAGGTTATTTACCATCCGGCCTTCGGAATTACCTTGTCAAATTGGGTTGGAGTTCCGGCGATACGGAAGTCTTCTTGGATGAAGCTGATCTCATCAACGCGTTTTCTTTGGACGGAGTCAATACATCCCCCGCCCGACTGGATTTCGACAAAATGGACTTCATCAATGCGCAGCATATGACAGCGAGCGCGGATGAAGAGCTTTTCAAGGCTGCAACTCCCTTCTTGGAAAAGGTGAATGCGGGTCCGTTATCAGCGGCAGTCAAAAACCGTATTGTAACAGGGATGTCGACACTCAAACCACGCGCCAAAACGCTCATCGAATTGGCAGATCAAGCGCGTTATTTAATGAATATTCGTCCGGTCGAAATTACAGGCAAAACGGCCAAACCGTTGAAACGCGAAGGCGCAATTGAGCTGCTCGCGGCTTTGACACAGGCGTTGAAATCCCGCAAAGAAAGCGCGTGGACAGCGGACAGCTTACAAGCCCTGCTGACTGAATTTGCGGAACAGCGCGAAATCGGTTTTGGACGTATCGGACAACCTGTTCGAGCTGCTTTAACCGGGGGTTCGCCCTCTCCTGACCTCTCAATTGTTCTGGCACTCTTGGGCCAAGACGAGGTGTTAGGTCGTTTGGACGATGCAATCTCGGCCTTTTCGGCACAATAATTATAAAAGGTGATATGATGGAAAACAAAATCAAACAAACCGGCACGGCGCAGATCACGATTGAGGGTAAGAGTTATGACCTTCCAATAATGAAAGGCAGCATGGGTGCACCGGGCATTGATGTCCGTGCGCTATACAAACAATCCGGTCATTTCACATTTGACCCCGGTTTTACCTCGACCTGTTCCACAGAAAGCCAAATCACCTTCATCGATGGCGGCGAAGGACAGCTCCTTTATCGCGGTTATGATGTCGAAAAACTGGCCGAAGAATCCACATCATTGGAAGTGGCCTATCTATTAATACATGGCGAATTGCCAAATGCGAAAGAATACGAGACTTTCGAAAGCACCATCACAAACCATACAATGTTGCACGATCAGATCGAGAGCTTTTTCCAAGGCTATCGCCGCGACAGTCACCCCATGTCCATGCTGTGCGGGACAGTCGGTGCGCTTTCCGGTTTTTACCATGATGACCAGCATACAACAGAAGATGAAGCGCGTGATTTGGCGATACACCGTATCATCGCGAAAATCCCGACCCTTGCTGCCCGTTGTTATAAATACCGTGTTGGGCAGCCCAGCGTCTATCCGCAAAATAACCTGTCATATGCCGGTAATTTTCTGCGTATGTGTTTTGCAGTCCCGGCCGAACCTTATGAGGTCAATCCTGTCATTGAACGGGCCATGGACAAGATTTTCATTCTTCATATGGATCATGAACAAAACGCTTCAACTTCGACTGTGCGTCTTGCGGGATCCTCGGGTGCAAATCCCTATGCCTGTATTGCAGCTGGCACAGCCTGTCTTTGGGGTCCGTCTCATGGCGGCGCGAATGAAGCGGCTTTGAATATGCTAAAGGAAATCGGCACTGTTGACCGCATTCCAGAATATATTGCCCGAGCGAAGGACAAGACTGATCCCTTCCGCCTGATGGGTTTTGGTCATCGCGTTTACAAAGCCACTGACCCGCGTGCGCGCGTGATGCGCCGAACAACACATGAAGTTTTAGGTGAGCTCGGTATATCCAATCCGGTTCTTGAAGTTGCAATGGAGTTGGAGAAAATTGCGACGAATGAAGACTATTTCGTCAAACGTGGCCTTTATCCAAATGTAGATTTCTACTCCGGGATTGTTCTTTCGGCACTGGGTTTCCCGACTGACATGTTTACGGTCCTCTTTGCCCTCGCACGGACAACAGGCTGGATTTCACAATGGAATGAAATGCTGGAAGATCCGAGCCAGCGTATCGGTCGTCCTCGTCAGCTTTATTCCGGGGCCGAATTACGCGATTTCGTTCCTATGGATAAGCGTTAGTCCAAAATTTGGAGTATAGCTTGCGCCGCTTTGGCGCTGGCTGTTTCACCTTTCTGACCTCGCATTTTGTCAGTTTGGGCTATCAACGCTTTACTGGCCACGGCGCGTTCCCGGGCATCTCTAAAATAAGGCAGCAAAGCCTTTGAAAGGGCCGCGCCTGTCGCGTCTTTCTGAATAAATTCGGGCATCAACGCTTGCTCTGCCGCGATATTGACCATGGATATAAAGTCCAGATTTAACATCGGACTTATAATTGCGTGGCTGACGGAACTCAATTTATAGGCTACGACGGTGGGCACACCTGCACAGGCCAATTGTGTGGTAACTGTTCCTGAACAGGCCAGCGCCGCGACAGTGCAGGCCATTGCGTCCAGTTTTGCCTTTTCAGGAAGAAAGATAATCTCGTTCAATCGGGGGTCCGCCCCGGCGGCTGCGCCAACGTTTTGCGCGACCGACGCAGAGACAGGGCTGATAATAGCGAGGTCAGGAATCTCTTGTTTCAATGCCATAACAGCGTCAGCAAATGGTCCGGAAAGGCGGCTGACTTCGGAGGCGCGGCTGCCAAAAAAGACTGACAAAATTGGACGTTCGCCCAAATTATATCTCATCGGGATGGCCCGATCATCACCCGCCATGTAATCCGCGTCGAATACAGCATTTCCAACGTAATGTGTCGGCAGACCCAGCGGTGTAAAATAATCCGCCTCAAAGGGATGCAGGGTTAGGAGAGCGTCAAATAAACGCGCGACACGGCTAGCCCGTGACGGTCGCATCGCCCAGACTTGCGGCGCGACATATTTGATCAATGTCTTATCACAACCGTTTTTGCGAAGACGTTCCGCAAGACGCACCATAAATCCATAACTATCCAAAAAGACCACGGCATCAGCGTCTGAGGCTTCAATCCGCTCGGCCGCTTCGGCGATTTTCCGATATACAAAAGGCAGCTTCCTTACAGCTTCGGTGATACCCAGAATGGCCAGACCGTCGACATCCATCTGGCTTGGCAGCCCCTCGGCGCGCATTTCAAGCCCTCCAATGCCAGCGATTTGTATATCAGGGCGGGCGGCACGAAGTTCCTTAGCAAGATCTGCACCCAATTTATCCGCAGAGGGTTCAACCGCAATCAGGTAGATTTTCATCCGGATTTTGGTAGGCCTGCAATGAACAGTCCCGCTTCATCAGCCAGGCTTATGGTCTCTATACGTTCTATCACAAACGCTCCGCCAGCTTCTGCGACTATTCCGGCCAATCCCGCCTCGGCAGCATGCCGCACTGTATCCGGGCCCAGCGTAGGCAAGTCCACACGAATATCCTGATTGGGTTTGACCATTTTCGCCAAGACGCCAATGCGTTTTTCAGATGACCCGCGCAGTTCCGGCGGCAAGTTCAGCAATCGCGTCAGCATCGCATCCGTGCCCTCCTGTGCCTCTACGGCCAAAGTCACACCGCGAGCCACGACTGCTCCCTGGCCGACGTCGAGCGCTCCCAACGCTGTTGCAATTTTACAAGCCTGCAAGGCATCATCACGGTGTAAATCGGTAAGAGGCACGGCCCCGATAACGCCCTCAGACAGCATTAAATCAGAACACACCTCTTGAGGTGAAATGATTTCAAATCCCTCTTGCTCAAACAATCCCAAGACATGGCGCATCAAGGCATCATCCCCCTGTCCCGCTGCGCGGATTGTTCCCGGCAGATGAAGCATGGCCTTCAAATCAGGTTTCAAACGCTTGAAATCCGGCCGGTTTACAATACCGGCAAAACATACATGACTACAGTCCGCTTTTCTGAGACGTCTAACCATTTTTCCAAATTGTCCGAGGCGCAAACGCTCAGCCGTTTGAAACTTTGTTTTAGGAACGAAAGGGTCAAGCGCAATGACTAGACCCAGCGTATCATTTTCGAGCGCAGCCGCACTGACATAGTCCGGCAAACGACCGCCCCCGGCGATAAGCCCGATCCGCATTTTAGTTGCCATGTTTCGGCATGCAGAGAGACCGATTGGATTCGCTTTTTATGAAAGCGACAATTTCTTGAACCAATTCGTAACTCCCATACAGCGCAGCGGCGTCATCCAACCGTTCAGCAAAGGTGCCCTCCTGCGCGAATAACAGGCGGTAGGCGGCGCGAAGTTCACGTATTTGTTCCCGGCTAAACCCGCGGCGTTTTAGGCCAACGACATTCATTCCGGCCATATGCGCCGGATTACCCAGCACAAAGCCATAGGGAATAACGTCTTTTAGAACGGTCGCCATACCGCCAATAAAGGCATGCGCCCCAATCCGCGTATGTTGATGAATAGCGCAAAGTCCGCCCAATATCGCGTGATCGCCAATCGTTACATTCCCGCCAATTTGCGCCCCATTAGATATAATTACATGATTTCCCATCTGGCCTTCATGAGCCAGATGCGTCCCGACCATAAAGTAGCAATCATGACCAATACGGGTGATTGGTTTTCCAATATCGGTTCCCGGATGAATATTTACATTTTCACGGAATGTGCAGCGTGGTCCGATTTCAATGCCAACCGGGCCGCCCCTATGCTTTAGATCCTGAGGTTCATAACCCATTGAAACAAATGGAAACAGGCGGCAATCCTCGCCAATCGTTGTATTCCCCGACAGGTTCACATGACTGATGATTTCAACATTATCACCTAATTTTACGTCCGGACCGATTACACTATACGGACCAATTTTAACGCCCGCCCCGATTTTCGTTTTGGGATCGACAATCGCCGTTTTGTGAATTTCTACTGACATGAGAGTGGCTTACAGACTCATTTGCGCGGCGGCAAATTTCAACTCTGTCACAACTTCGTCCATGACCAGAATTTTGCCTTCAAATTTATAAAAGCCCCGTCTTTCCTTCAACAAGTCAACGTGAATATCCAATACATCTCCCGGTTTGACCGCGCGGCGAAACTTTGCCTGCTCAACGCCTGTAAATGCAATAAATGCACCGTCTTTAATGGCGCCTTTCAGTCCCACAATCAGCGCGCCGGCTTGCGCGGCAGTTTCCACCAGCAAGACGCCCGGCATGATGGGCAAGGCGGGGAAATGCCCTCTGAACACCTCCCAATCCGGATTAACGCGCGTTCGTGCATGAATCGTCTGCTCATCTGCGGATAAAACACGCTCAATGAAGAGCATAGGATCGCGATGCGGCAAAATTTCCATGACCGCGTCACGGTCTAGTGGAAAGATATGTGGGCTGTTGGCTGTCATTTTCTTTTCGCCAGCTTCTTCAACGTCGCAACATTGCGCATATGCTCGCGTATAGGCATGGCCGGCGCGCCCGAATACATCTGACCGCCGGGTAAATCGGCCATGACACCGGCAAAAGCAGCGATGACGGTTTCATCCCCTATCGTTACGTGATCTGCCAAAGATGCCCGTCCGCCCAATAAGCATTTTTTGCCGATAATGCAGCTGCCCGAAATGCCGGAATGACCCGCAATCATTGTTTTTTCGCCGATAGATACATTATGTCCGACTTGGACCAAATTATCAATCTTCACATCATCGGAAATAAGTGTGTCACCTAATTGGCCGCGGTCTACACAGCTGTTCGAACCGATATGAACGGAATTTCCAATGATAACACGGCCCAGATGCGGGACACTGAAAATTCCGAACTCATCCTCCGCCATACCAAACCCTGTTCCGCCAAGGATGGCACCAGATTTAATATGGCAGGCATGACCGATTTCCGTAAAAGATATCCTGACGAGCGGCTCAATCCTACAATTCTCACCAATCACGACACTATCTTCTACGACACAATTGGCCCCAATATGCGTGCCCGCGCCTATTGTGACATGCTTACCAATGATTGCGGAGGGGTGAATTTCGGCTGAATCAGCGATTTGAGTCCTGCGTTTCTGAGCTCCGCCAACGGATACCATTGCCCCGCTCAAACGCGCAAAAACTGCGCGGGGGTTTTCCGTGATGAGCGCAATCATTCCCGTTTTTGTGACGAAGGGCTCAAGCTTTTCTGTTGTCAAGCAGGCCGTGGCATTAGCCGTCAGCAATTGGTCTTTTCTTCGCTTGTCCGAGAAAAAGGTCACGCTACCCGGCAAGCTATTATGCAATGCAGATGGCACTTCGATTTGCTCGTCTGCAGCACCATCAATAGGTAAAGCAACGCCCAGTTCATCCGCCAAATCAGATAAAGCAACGGGAGGACGAGGCGTATAAAAATGCGGATCAATCATATATCTGCTTTAGCGTGAATTTTTTACAGGCCTATATAAAAAGCGCCGGAACAGGATGAAAGTCCTGTCCGGCGCTCAACATAATATTTCCAAGTGTTACGCAAACACTTGCAGGCAAACCTTAGCCCTTACGCGGCAGACGCTCACGCGTGACGGGAACAGTCGTGAGTTGACTATTCAAGCGAGAAATCACGATGTCAGTCACATCAGCGGGCCCGCCGTAAATCACGAGGGACTTTTCCAAAACAACATCGGCATTCCGCTCTTTCGCAATCTGCTCAATGATTGTCGCAACACGTTGCGTGATTTGGCGAACGGCTTTCTGTTCTGTAATCTTCAACTCATTGACAGTGTAATACTCTTCGGCTTGCAGCTTTTGCTGATCCGTTTGCAAGGTCTTGGCTTGTGCTTGCAGAGACGTATCTGCGCGCAACTCCTCCATAGAGGTTTTGGACTGGATTTGTGCTTGCAGCGACTTGGCTTTTGTTTCGAGCGGTGAACGCTTCGCTTTTATTTCAGAATTTGCAGACGACATGATGGTCTCAAGCTGTCGGGCGACGTGCTTCCCAACCAAGGATTCCGTTAAAACCTTATTGGTGTCGACCACCAAGACTGTTGATTGAGCAAAAGATACGCCCGCTAAAGCGATAGCGACGGCAAAGCCGGCCGCAATGCGTGTGAAAGTACGAATAAACATATTAGAACCTTGTTCGTGTGGTGAACTGGAACGACTTCCTGTCGTCATAGGGCTGTTTGACCAGCGGTTGGGTAAAGTCGAACCGGATTGGTCCGAAGGGGCTCTCCCAGAAAATACTCATGCCTGCCGTTACACGCGGGTCCAGCCCGTCCTCCGTGCGTTCGCAGATAAGTCCTGCCACATTTATACCTTCGCAAGATGAACCCTGCGTGAAAGTATTTCGAAGACTTTCATCCGAAAAACCTCTGATGACGTTATATTGATCAGACTCATCTAATAAGCCGACTGTACCGGCCTCGACAAAGACACTCCCCAAAAGCGAGGCCACACCGAGCGGAAAGCTAACCTCCGCATTTGCAAGGCCGAAAGCGTTACCACCCAGTGCATTACGACGGAACTCCGTTACTCTTTCGCCCTCATTTTGCGTCTCGAACTGCAAGACGCGCGGACCAACACCCGCATTGTCAAATCCGCGGAATTCAAAGTTACCTTTAAAATATCGGTCGTTAATGGCGACACTGTCATCGCCCCAGCCACGAATATAGCCGCCCGCCAAAGTCGCCGACGCAATCACGTCTTTATACAGACCTTTATAGAGATTTGCCCGAACGTCCGTTCTAAGATATCGCACATCCCCGCCAATACCCGCTAGATCTTGGCTCAACTGAACATCGAAGCCACCGGTCGGTGTAATCGGGTCATTACGACGGTCCCAAGTAAAAGAGTACCCGAAAATAGAGGACAATCGCCCACCCAACTGGTCACATAATGAAAGCAAATTTCTATCAGAAAGGTCAGTTTCGCTCGTGTTTAAACCTTCCTGAATGCCGACACATTGATCCTGCTGTGGGAACTCAATATCTTCCTGTCGCAGTGTGTAACGGCCATTGAAGCGTGTATATTCAGTTAGCGGGAAAGCAAAACTTATTTGGCCACCTGTCCGCGCTTGACGGAATTGTGCCTCGTCAATCAAATCGATTGTGACATCAAACAGGTTAAAACTTGCTGCCAAATTTCGGCCCAGGAAACGCGGTTCAGTAAAACGTAAATCAATAGAACGACGGTTGGAGGAAGCCTGAATTGCAAATCGGAGCAACTGACCTCGCCCGCGCAGGTTACGCTGGGTAATATTCAGATCGACAAGAAACGCATCGGCGGATGAGAAACCGGCAGAGAATGATAGTTCACCCGTTGGCTGTTCCGTTACCTCAACTTCAACAATCGCGCGATCTGGCGCTGAGCCCTGCCTTTCCGTAATTTCAACGTCTTCAAAAAAGCGTAAAGACCGAACGCGGGAGCGAGAGCGTTCCAGCAGGACACGGTTAAAGGCATCACCTTCCACCAACTCCATCTCGCGACGAATAACCGTATCCAGCGTCGTTGTGTTCCCGACAATATCAATACGTTCAATGTAGGTGCGTTGCCCTTCAATTACATTGAAAACCATATCGACAGTTTTCGTGTCGCGGTTCCGCTGAATTTGAGGTTGAATATCGACAAAGGCATAACCGCCAATCCCTGCAGCAAAGTTCAGGCTGTCAATCGCATCCTCGACCCGGCTGGCATTGTAAATCTGCCCTTCCTGAAATGGCACAAGCCTTTCGAGAAATTCCTTATTGAGCGTATCAAGTTCTGTTTCGACCGAAATATCACCCCAGCGATACTCATCACCCTCATCAACGGTAAAGGTAATGTAGAAATCTTCTTGGTCAGGCGTCAGTTCCGCAACGGCAGAGACTACACGGAAATCCGCGAAACCCCGGTTCGTGTAGAAAGTCCGCAACTGTTCTTGGTCATATTGCAAACGGCCGGGATCGTAATTGTCATTTGAGCTGAAAATTTTGTACCAGCTGGACTCAGTCGTAGCCATTTCTTTACGAAGACGACGATCGGGGAATTCTGCGTTACCGATAATATTTATCCGTTTCACGCCTGTTACGGGACCTTCGGTGATTTCAAAGATCAAATCGACGCGGTTTTGAGGCTGTTGAACCACCTTTGGCGCGACAGTCGCTGCAAATCGGCCGGATTGTCGGTAGAGTTCGATAATGCGTGTAACATCTTCTTGCACATTGGAGCGTGTAAAGATTGCGCGGGGCTCAGCAGAAATTTCATCTGTAATCTTATCACTTTTCAGAGATTTATTACCCTCCAAAATCACGCGGTTGATAATAGGATTTTCAATGACGGAAACCAAAACATTTCCGTCGCGCGGATCAATTGAAACATCCGCAAAAAGACCCGTAGCATAAAGTGTTTTGACCGATGTATCGAGGCGCGTCTCTGAATAAGGGTCGCCCGGAGCAAAGAGAAGGTAGGACGCAACGGTGTTGGCTTCGACCCGCTGATTTCCTTGGACTTGGATAGATTTTATAAGAGTTGGAGCCGCGGTTTGAGCAACTGCAACCGTGCTCACAGCAGCAAAGCTGACGCTGAGGAAGACAGCGGCAAAAGCCATACGCCAAATTGCAATAACTGTGAGGTGAAACTTCATAATCTGTCCAGCTTAGGAGCGCATGCTCATGACGTATCCAAAATCATTGATCGTCAATACAACGAATAAGGTCAGCAAAACTGCGAACCCGATTTTAAACCCAAACTCCTGTTTCTTTTGACTCAAAGGCCGCCCAGCGATGGCTTCATAGCCGTAATAGACTAGATGTCCACCATCCAGCACGGGCAATGGCATTAAATTCGCGAAACCTAACGCAATTGAAATAGAGGCCGCAATGGCAGTCATGCGTAGGGCCCAAGCTTTCAATCTGGCATCAAAAGGCACATCTGCAACAGCTGTGTCCGCAGCCAATTTTCCGGTAACTGTCGCTATTTTTACGACACTTCCGAGTTGCTTACCGTCTTCCTTACCCCTGAAAAAACGCCCTAGATAGGTCCCGATGGACGCCAAATTATCTCCGGTTTGTGATACGCCATAGGAAAGCGCTCCCAGAGCTCCGAAATTCTCGCGAATTGGTTTTGTTCCATTTGCAAGCCCCAGCCCAACAGAGCCTACAGTGGACTTGCCGCCTACGACATCACGGATTTCCGTGCTTTTCGGCGTGACGCGCAAAGTCACCTCTTGGCCCTGCCTGTCCACGACAGCTTCAATCGGCGTATTACGGCGCATCATGACATATTGCTGAACAAAGGAAAAATTGCGGGCGTCTTTTCCGTCCAGCGTCAAAATCTTGTCTCCCGGTTGAAAACCGGCCGCTTCAGCGGGACTATCCGCTACAACACTGCCAATATTGGAGGGGTAATATTGATTGCCAACAGCGAGGCCAATGCCCGCAAATAGAATGATCGCTAAGATAAAGTTTGCGACGGGCCCGGCTAAAACGACCAATGCCCTTTGCCAAACGGGACGGAAATGAAAGATATCATTGATATTTGGACCGTCGTGATTATTCTCATGGGCCGCACGTATTTCTTCCAATTTTTCGACATCGGGATTGCTGGCTGCGCCTGCATCACCTGAAAATTTTACATATCCGCCCAAGGGTATACGCGCGATAACCCACTCAACCCCGGCTTTTGAGGTGCGCCGCCAAATCGGTTTACCAAAACCAATCGAGAATCGGTCAACCGCAATGCCGAAGAACCGCGCGACGGAATAATGCCCGAGCTCGTGAAAAAAGATGAGAAATGACAGCACCAGAACAAAGCTGAACACTGCAATTAGCGTAAGCATCACTCCCGTCAGCATAATTTCCCCAACTTAATACGAGCAGCCAAACAGCCGCTATGAATCGACCGATTGGGGATGCCGTAAAGCGGGGCCGCTTACAAGTTTACAATATGCTCATCTACAGTGGCCCGCGCATCACGGTCCAGCGCCATAACAGACTCTGCACAGCCCGGAGCTTCAGCGAAACTGACGGCTTTCGCGTGGGTCTCAAGAGCTTGCTCAACCAATCGCGCAATTCCCAAAAACGGAATGTCTCCCTGAAGAAAGGCGGCAACTGCTTGCTCATTTGCAGCATTTAAAATGCAAGGCGCCTGCCCTCCCGCCTCCAGCGCTTCGCGGGCCAAGCGTAGAGCGGGGAATTTTACCGTATCAGGTTCGAAAAAGGTCAGTCCGGAAATTTTCGCGAAATCAAGACGTTCAACGGGCGCAGCGATACGCTTTGGCCATCCCATGGCATAGGCAATCGGCGTACGCATATCCGGGCTCCCCATCTGCGCCAAGACGGACCCGTCGATATATTCAACCATGGAATGAATAATGGATTGCGGATGAACAATGACATCAATCTGCGCGCTTGGGCGGTCAAACAACCAACTGGCCTCAATTAATTCCAAGCCTTTATTCATCAAAGTTGCGGAATCGATGCTTATCTTAGCGCCCATTGACCAAACCGGATGATTCAACGCATCTTCGCGGGTGACGGATTGCAATGTCTGGAGCGAGGCCTCGCGAAACGGGCCGCCTGAGGCTGTTAAGATCAACCGCCTCACACCGGCCCTCTCATCCTCTAAAACCTGGAAAATCGCATTATGCTCGGAGTCGACAGGTAAAAGCGTCGCGCCGGATTTTTTAACGGCGGCCATAAAGGTCTCACCCGCACAAACGAGGCACTCTTTATTCGCTAATCCGACATGACGTCCCTGCCCTACCGCCGCCAACGTCGGCTCGAGTCCTGCAGAGCCGATAATCGCTGCCATTGTGAAGTCCGTCGATCGGCGGGCGGCTTCAATGACAGCATCAGGACCAAACCCAATTTCTATTCCTGATCCCGATAGCTCTGCCTTTAACGCATCTGCGCAGCCCTCATTGGCCAAGGCTACAAATTCCGGTCTAAATTCAAGGGCTTGCTCAGCAATAATATCAACGCTTTTATTGGCGGTCAGCGCGACGACATCATATGTGCCGGGCCCAGCGCGGCGAACGATATCCAGCGTGTTTTTACCGATAGAACCGGTGGAACCTAAGACTGAAATGCGTTTCGTCATCAGCCTGGCCAAACACCGGGAAAAAGAATGAGGATGAGAGCGAACCCAACAATCGCCGCCATCAAACTGTCTAGCCTGTCAAGCAATCCGCCGTGACCCGGCATTAATTCGCCTGTATCTTTGACGTTCAAATTTCGCTTTACACCTGATTCAAATAAATCTCCCAAGACGGACAAAATCGCGATCGGTAGCGCTAATATTGCGCCTGACAGCCAGCCAATCCCAACGAGATGGCCAAAAACAGCCCCTAACAATATTGCGAGAATTTGTCCTGAGAAAAAGCCTGACCAAGTCTTATTCGGTGAGAGCTTTGGTGCCAGCTTTGGTCCGCCAAATGTCGAGCCGCCAAAATACGCCCCGACATCCGCGCCTATAACGCAAGCCATGATAAACAGAAGCCGTTGAAATCCAGTCGTGTCAAATCCAACTTCATTTCCGCGCATCCCCACCATGAGAAGCGTTGGCAGAATAATATACACAACGCCCAGAACGGCCCAAATGACCCGTGACCTTTTAACATCGCCTGATCTGACAATCTGGATACCTGCTACGGCAATTGCAGTTATAAGAATACAGAGCGCGGCATATCCAAAATTATATTGAACCGTGTAAACGATCCCTGCCAGCAAACCCAGGATAGGTGTGAGATAAGCCGGCAAGGCAGGCGATGGATCACTCATCCGGACCCATTCAAATAACATCCGCCCACCAAAAAGGCCTGCCAATACAGCCCAGAGCCAGCCTCCAAAATAGAACGGGGCAAGGCACAATATGACTAAGCCAATGGCAGAAATTGCCCGGACCCCAACACCCGTAAATTTTGCTTTTTGTGCAGGTGTATCGGCCATCTTACGCCACTTCCGACGGTTCTAAATTTCCGAAACGTCGGTTGCGTAAATGGAATTCAGAAATTGCGGACTGTAAATCAGACAAATCAAAATCCGGCCAAAGTACATCTGTAAAGACGAACTCCGCATAGGCGGCTTGCCAGAGAAGGAAATTACTAATCCGCTTTTCGCCGGATGTCCGGATGACAAGATCAACATTCGGAAGTCCCGCCGTGTCGAGAAATTTTTCGAATTCCGCCTCTTCCATGTCTGAAAGATCGTGTCCGGCAGATGTGGCTCTCGCAGCCGCACGCAGGAGCTCGTCTCGACCACCATAATTAAAGGCAATGTTCAAATCGAATGCGGTGTTGGTTTTTGTTGTCTCTTCAACTCGCCTAATGAGCGCTAGCAAATCTGCTGACAATCCTGTCCGCGACCCCAATATCCGAACGCGGACATTCCGGCTATCCAACGTCTCTAAATCACTCTCAACATATTCACGTAAGAGATTGAAAAGCGCCGCAATTTCTGCCTTGGGACGCGTCCAATTTTCCGTAGAAAAACTATAAAGTGTCAGACATTTTACGCCAATTTCAGAGGCACCTTCAACGACGCGGCGCACGGTTTTGACCCCTTGAGTGTGTCCGAAAACACGGGGGCGATGACGCGCGCGCGCCCATCGGCCGTTCCCATCCATGATGATTGCAATATGCGCCGGCATGCCGGAATATGTCGGCGAGGAAGCCACTTAGACCTTCATGATCTCTGCAGTTTTGGTTTCAAGATTTTTTTCAATTTCCGCAATGACGGAATCCGTCGCCTTTTGCGTATCGCTTTCATGAGCCTTACGCTCATCCTCGCTCATGCCGTCTTTTTCGGCTTTTTTCAGCGTATCCATGGCATCGCGGCGGACATTCCGCACAGCGATTTTGGCATTCTCAGCATAGGTGCCCGCAACCTTTGTCAAATCGCGGCGTCGTTCCTCCGTCAAAGGCGGCATCGGAATACGAAGCGTTTGACCGTCAACGACAGGATTAATGCCAAGATTTGACTGGCGCAACGCTTTCTCAACAGCAGCAACTTGGGTTTTATCCCAAACACTGACAACCAGCATCCGCGCTTCAGGCACGCTGACATTCGCGACTTGGTTCAGCGGCATTTCAGAGCCATAAGCCGAAATCGTAATATTATCCAGCAAAGCCGTATTCGCACGGCCCGTCCGCAGGCCGGAAAACTCGGTCCGCAGCGACGCGACCGCGCCGTCCATCCGCTTGCGGTAATCCGCTATGTTAAATCCATCGGCCATGTGGCCCTCCTTTATTCAAACCCAGTCTGACAGCCCGAAAAGGCGAAATCACGACCCGATTATGGTACATACACCTTTTCCGGCCATAACACGGTCAAAACCGCCCTGATCCGCCAGTGAGAACACTATAATTGGTATTTTATTCTCGCGCATCAAGGTCACGGCCGAAGCATCCATAACCCGCAGGTCATCGGATAGCACTTTATGATAGCTCAGCTTATCATATCTTTTGGCGTCCGGGTTGGATTTCGGATCACTGTCATAAACACCGTCGACCTGCGTGCCTTTTAATAGCGCATCACATTCCATTTCTGCCGCGCGCAGCGCCGCAGCTGTATCCGTCGTGAAATAAGGGTTGCCCGTCCCGGCGGCAAAAATCACGACCCGCCCTTTTTCCATGTGGCGGGCCGCTTTGCGTCGGATATAGGGCTCACAGACGGTTTGCATCGGTATCGCAGATTGCACCCGCGTATCGACACCAATTTCCTCAAGCGCGCTTTGCATGGCGAGCGCATTCATAACGGTAGCCAACATACCCATATAATCAGCGGTCGAGCGCTCAATACCGGCAGCGGCAGATGACAGGCCGCGAAAGATGTTCCCTGCCCCAATGACAAGCGCAATTTCCAAGCCTTTGTCGTGGGCGGCTTTAATTTCACCGGCAAAACGCTTCACCGTATCAGTATCAATGCCGTAAGCCTGCGACCCCATGAGGGCCTCGCCTGAAATTTTCAGTAAGACGCGCTTATATTTATAGTCGGATGCCATGGACGGACCTGTTCAACGGGATTCTATGTGCGAATATAGGGATAGCAGCCCTGAGGGCTAGGGAAAGTTGCGGCTGAAATCGTCGAATTGAGGCTGGGCCAGTGCCTATATCCCCATCTAGGGGGAGAAGCGCGAAACGAAGAGAAGCGCAAAGGGGAAGTTTTCATATCTAATGGAGACTACCTCCCCCTTCGACCTCGCTACGCTCGGCCACCTCCCCCTCACGGGGAGGAAGTATAGCTTCAGCAATAAAAAAGCCGCGCTCCCTTTCGAAAGCGCGGATTCTGAATTCAAAACTTGGGAAGAATTTAAGATCCGGCAACAGCCGCTGCGACTTCCGCCGCAAAGTTTTCTTCTTTCTTCTCAATACCGTCGCCAACTTCCATGCGGATATAACCCGTCATTTTGATGTCGGCGCCAAGTGCTTTGGCTTCATTGGCAATGATGGTTTCAACATTATGGTCCGGATCCATGACGAACATTTGTGTCATGAGAACGGATTCTTTAAAGAACTTGACCATGCGGCCTTCGACCATTTTATCGACAATCGCTTCCGGCTTACCGGATTCGAGCGCCTCGTCTTTAAGCGCTTTACGCTCCTTAGCAACGAGGTCCTGATCCAAATCATCCGTCGTCAGCGCCAAAGGCGATGTCGCAGCGATGTGCATAGCAATTTTCTTTGCCAAATCGTTCAATTTGGCTGTATCGCCTGCAGATTCCAGTGCGACCAAAACACCAATGCGGCCCATTCCAGGCGCAGCCGCGTTGTGGATATATCCCTCAACAACGCCTGCTGTCACGCTGAGCTTTTCCATACGGCGCAAAGTCATGTTCTCGCCGATTTTCGCAACGAGGTCGGTTAGATATGTTGTGACGCTCTTGCCATCAATTTGTGCCTCGCGGAGCGCTTCCGTATTCTCAACAGTCAGAGCCGCAGACGCAATGTTTGCAACAGCCGTTTGAAAGCCTTCATTGCGAGACACGAAGTCAGTTTCGGAGTTCACTTCAACGAGAACGCCTGTCGTGCCTTCAGTCGCAACGGCGACAAGACCTTCAGCCGCAACGCGGCCGGCTTTTTTGTCAGCCTTAGCGATGCCTTTAGTCCGCAGCCAATCAATGGCGGCTTCCATATCTCCATTGGATTCATTGAGCGCTTTTTTGCAATCCATCATGCCGGCAGATGTTTTGTCGCGCAGCTCTTTGACGAGTTTAGCTGTAATAGCAGCCATAATGGCCTCCTATATAATAATATAAGTTTGTGTGGTTTTCGCGCCTAGATAGATATCCGGACGCGAAAATGTAAGTGGCGCTGCTATTGCCTTAGGCTTTCGCAGCAGCCGCTTGGTCGACTTTTGCGCGGGGCGGCTTGCCGGAGACGATTTCTTTCGCCTGCGTCACCCACTCACCAGCCGCAAATTTACCGGACAAATCAGCTGCAGCTTCAATTTCGGCAATTTTCTCATCAGAGAGTTCTGCCATGACTTGCAGCGACGTCACGCCGGCAGCTTCCAAAGCGGCCTTATATTTCGGGCCGATACCGTCGATCAGTGCGATGTCAGACAATGTCGGTGCAACAGCCGCTTCTTGCGCGGCAGTTGCAGGCGCTGCCGTTGTTGGCTCCGCAGCCGGTGACGGCGCATCAGCTGCGACTTCAGCCATTGGTGTCTGCAACATAACTTCTTCGACATTTTCGGCTGCACCGAGATCTTGACCGAGAGAGGCTTGCGCTTCCGTCATACCGTCCAGAACGGCGTCTGCCATCAACTCACAGTAAAGCTGGATCGCGCGCGCTGCGTCATCATTGCCCGGAATTGGCATGTCAGCCGAAGCCGGATCGCAATTCGTGTCCAGAATGGCGACAACAGGAATACCCAAACGGCGGGCTTCTTTAATCGCAATGTTTTCTTTATTCGTGTCGATGATGAACATCAGGTCAGGCTTGCCGCCCATATCCTTGATACCGCCGAGCGCTTTTTCAAGCTTTTGCATTTCACGGTCGAGTTTCAAGTTCTCTTTCTTAGTGAGACCCGTATCTGCATCCGCGCCTTGGTCTCCCAGCAGGGATTCCAGCTCTTTCAAACGGGCGATAGACTTAGTGACCGTCTGCCAGTTTGTCAGCATGCCGCCCAACCAACGATGATTGACGTAATATTGCGCACAGCGCTTGGCTGCATTTGCAACCGGATCAGACGCCGCACGTTTTGTGCCAACGAACAAAACACGGCCGCCTTTAGCCGCAACGTCACGCGTTTCTTTCAGCGCTTGGTGAAGCAAAGGCACTGTCTGGGACAGGTCCATAATATGAATGCCAGAGCGCGCACCAAAGATGTAAGGTGCCATTTTTGGATTCCAGCGATGTGTCTGGTGACCAAAGTGAACGCCGGCTTCGAGTAGCTGACGCATAGAAAATTCAGGAAGAGCCATGGGATATCTCCGTACTTCCGGTTGACCTAAGCCTGCGGGTGACGAACCTTATGCTTTCTTACGGCAATCAGTTCGACCGGAATTGACGAGAGCCTATATGGCAAACACCAGACCGCAGACGCGAATTAATGGGCGCGACATAGCGATGTGAGTCAGGATTGCAAGCGGTTTAT
>JAHDFA010000036.1 GCA_020628495.1 Hellea sp. | reverse complement strand
CGAAAACGTCATAGAAACAGTTGAATCTGACGAGAATGGTGTAGAAAAAAAGGTTCGAATAAAAACAAGAATGCGCAAAGGCGGCAGCGATTCAGCCAAAGGCACTTACATCGTCACAAAAGACAAGGGCGTTGAAACTGTAAACATAGAAGAATTAGATCCGGACGGGCTGGATTTGGACAATCTAAATCTGGACGGAGATATTGACGTTGACATGTTGAAAGACCGGCTCGGCGTTGATGGCGAGAAGAATGTCGAAATTCGCGTCATTAAAAAGAAGATGGACGGCAAACCGACACGGTTTAGTTTCGATTCGGATGAAAGCACTAAAATTGATTATGAAGCGGTCTTGAATGAAACCAAGAAGTTGATGGTCACAGACATGCGTAACCAAGCTGTCTTGGAAATCGTCGATTATGCGATTGATAATGGCGATATGGTGGAAGCCGCTGACTTGGTGGAAGAATTGTCCACCCCTGAACTACGGGATACAGCCCGAGCACGCATAGGAACGGGTCTCGCCAGAGCCGGAAAGACGGAGGCTGCATTCGCTGTTTTGGAAGAGCTTGAAATCGACGAATTATCAGCGCCGATCCGTTTGGAAATTATTACCGCATTAATGGCGACGAAACAGGAACGTAAAAACTTCGTATCCCAATAATCGGGTAGAAGATATGTCGTTTTAAAGGTTCAAATACAGCGAAATTTACGGCATAAGCCTCTCATATTATACGAGAGAATTTTTCATGTCCGAAACATCCTTTGACGTCATTGTAATCGGCTCCGGTCCCGGTGGCTATGTGACCGCTATCCGTGCTGCACAGCTTGGTATGAAAACCGCAATTGTAGAGAAAGCGGACCTTGGCGGCGTATGTTTGAATTGGGGTTGTATCCCAACGAAGGCCTTACTGCGCTCCGCTGAAGTCTATCACAATATGCAGCACGCAGAGAATTACGGACTGAGTGCGAAGCCAAGTTTTGATCTCGCAAAAATCGTGAAGCGCTCCCGTAATATTGCGGGGCAATTATCCGCGGGCATTAAGCATTTGATGAAGAAGAATAAAGTCACAGTCATTCCGGGCTTTGCGACGCTGAGCGCCGGAAAACCGGCGCCAAAGGTGCATGTTGATGGTAAAGCTTATTCTGCCAAACATGTAATTCTCGCCAGCGGAGCACGGGCGCGGACAATTCCGCAGGCGGGCTTGGAACCTGATGGAAAATATATTTGGACGGCCCGCGAAGCCATGACGCCGGACACAGTTCCGGGTAAATTACTGGTCATCGGGTCGGGGGCAATTGGGATGGAATTCGCCAGTTTCTTCAGTGCTTTTGGTGCGGACACCACTGTTGTCGAAATGGTTGACCGTATCCTTCCGGCTGAAGATGAAGAGATTTCGAAAATGGCGCAAAAGTCGTTTGAAAAACGCGGTGTGGCCATCAAAACCAAGACCCAAGTCAAATCGGTGAAACCGGATTCTCAAGGCGTCACAGCGATTTTGTCGACTGACGGAAAAGATGAAACTTTGAAATTTGATCGCGTCATTCTCGCAATCGGTATTGTTGGAAATACCGAAGATATGGGTCTTGAGAAATTGGGCGTGAAAATTGATCGCAGTCATATTGAAGTTGATGAGTTTAGCTTTACCGGTGTGCCGGGCCTTTACGCAATTGGTGATGTGACGACGCCGCCATGGCTGGCGCATAAAGCGTCCCATGAGGGCATTATCTGCATTGAAAAAATTGCCGGGATGAACCCACACCCATTAGATGCAAATGCGATTCCGGGCTGTACTTATTGCCATCCGCAAATCGCAAGTGTTGGACATACTGAGGCGCAAGCCAAAGCAGCCGGATATGATGTAAAGGTCGGTCGTTTCCCTTATGTTGGCAATGGAAAAGCGATTGCACTGGGTGAGCCTGAAGGTCTCATTAAGACAGTATTTGATGCGAATACAGGCGAGCTACTCGGAGCCCATATGATCGGCGCGGAAGTGACCGAACTTATCCAAGGCTACACAATTGCGCAGAAGCTAGAGACGACCGAGCATGAGCTGATGGAAACAGTGTTCCCGCATCCAACGCTCTCAGAAATGATGCATGAAGCTGTCCTGGATGCCTATGACCAGACAATCCACTTTTAGGCTAATCCAGCATTAATTCCCGATTAGTTCTTCGCGGCTTTAAACCGATATTTCGTATCCAATTCGCAAAACCCGTCTTGCTTCGCAGGGCCGGTTTTTCAATAATATACCAGCTTAAGGCAGCCAACCCTACTGTCGGCAGGAAGCCGAATGAGAATAATTCGAAAACGCTGAGATCCGGGAACCAGTAGAAAATCATCTGCAACACGCACCAATGATAGATATAAATGCCATATGATAAGTCCGGGATTCGCTGCGTCCAATTAAGCTGTGGGACGCGCATATAAGCGATACGAAAAACGAGCCACGCCAATATTGTATTCATAATGACTTCTACGACAGGGGTCTCGCGAAGCAGGAAACTGGCAATTATGAGCACAGCCAGTGCCAGCCAACTGAATGACAACCGGTCCCGGTAGGCATAAATCGTCGCGCCTAATCCGTAAGCGATACCGAAACGAAACAAGTTACCAATGCTTGCGGGCAAATGATCAAACAAGCCTAAGCTACTTCCAATGATCCAACCCAGCGAAGGTATGATAAATTGCGCCAGAACCATCCATTTTCTGCGCAAAAAACCAAGTGAAAAGACAATAAGTGTCCCAATATATGCTATCACTTCAAAGCGTAGCGTCCATAGCGGGGCAGAGCCAAGTTGCTCATGATTGGTTTCAAACATCCGCGGCATGATCATATTGGTTTCAAAGAAAGTCAGCACTTTTAGCGGCTGGAGATACCAATCTGGATCGGTGAAAAACTCTGTCAAAGAGGCCTTTGTCGCCAGCGGTCCGATTACAATCATAACAAAAATAACGTGAACAATCAGAGCCGGGAAAATCCGCAAGACTCGCGCAGATATAAAGCTGGGCGCGTCACCTCGGTAAACCATTGATTTAGTGACTAGAAATCCGGATGCGATGAAGAACAGATTTACTGCAAGATAGCTGAAAGTGTAATGATAGAGGATGCGAGGCTCCATCGAAGCATCCCGCAATCCGATCACAAACGCATGGCCTAACACGACAAGCGAAGCAAAAATCAACCGTAATGGCGTAAAAAAGTTATCGTGCCCTTCACGGATGGCAACGCCACTGCGAGGTCGAGCCTGTTCATTTGACAATGTGCTGACCATATATCCCTACTAACGCCAGTAAACGAGCGAAATCCCGTTCATATTGACACAATTGAATTTATTCACTGCAAATTCTGTGCCTAAACATGTTCAGAGCTGTAAAATACGAGGCCTTTCCCATCTTCCTGTCTATGCAATTTTCATGCTTTCCATGCTCTCAACAGCGTTGTTTCAGGTTGAACCACAGCACTAAACAGACCATTTAGCATACATGGCAACATTGATTGATATGAATTCGGCCCGGGTGAGGCATCCAGAAAAGGCGAACAAACCCGATACCGAAGTATTGCGCAAACCTAAATGGATACGGGTGAAAGCCCCGACGTCAAAAGGCTATGCTGAAACACGCAAAATTGTGAAGCAGAAGGGTCTCGTCACAGTATGTGAGGAGGCCGCTTGTCCGAATATTGGTGAATGCTGGGAGAAATCTCATGCAACCTTCATGATATTGGGTGAGATTTGCACACGGGCTTGCGCGTTTTGTAACGTAGCGACGGGTCTGCCTCAAGATGTTGATGCTTATGAGCCAACCAAAATTGCGGAAGCTGTTTTGGAAATGAAATTACAACACGTCGTCATTACATCCGTCGATCGAGATGATTTAGCGGATGGCGGAGCTCAGCACTTTGTCGATGTTATCAAGGCCATTCGCGCGAAATCTCCTCATACAACAATTGAGATTTTGACACCTGATTTTTTACGGAAAGGTGACGCACCTCACATCGTTATTGATGCCAAGCCGGATGTGTTCAATCATAATCTTGAAACTGTGCCTCGCCTATATTTAAAAATCCGTCCGGGGGCGCGTTACTATCATTCCTTAAGATTATTGGAGAAGGTAAAAGACCGCGACCCATCCCAATTTACGAAGTCTGGATTGATGGTTGGCTTAGGCGAGACCAAAGAAGAAATCATGCAGGTGATGGATGATATGCGCTCAGCCGGCGTAGATTTCCTGACAATCGGCCAGTATCTGCAGCCGACCCGAAAGCATGCGAAATTGGAACGATTTGTTTCGCCTGAGGAGTTTAAATCATACGAAACTATAGCGCGGGCCAAAGGTTTTTTGATGGTTTCCGCCAGTCCTTTAACAAGATCATCTTATCATGCGGATAGCGATTTCGCACAATTACGGGCTGCGCGAGATGCGCAACTCGGGAGATAGCCTATGCCGAAGGCTCATCTCATCCGCAGGATACGGAATGCGCCGGAAGATTTGTTCGAATTCGTATCTGACGTTGAAAATTATCCCGAATTTATCAACTTAATCTCCGCTTTGCGTATCACAAAAAAGCTCTCAGAGACTGAGTTCGAAGCTGAAGCGATTGTGGTCTATAAAATGATCAGTGAGTCTTTTCGGTCTCACATAAGAATCAACCCGGAAGCTTTGAAAATTGAAGTCCAAAAGGCGGAAAAAGGCGGAGCTGTCAAATCGCTGTTTAACAGTTGGAATTTTTACCCATTAGACGACGGGTCAACACTGGTCGATGTTGTGGTCGACGTACGATTGAAAGCTATGCCGCTGGAGTTTCTATTGAGGGAGAAATTTCAGAAAGCGTCCGTTCATATTGTAAATGTGTTTGAAACCCGGGCGCAGCAAAATTTACGAAAAGTGGGCGCGGTCGAGTATGACTTCTCATCAGAGCTGAAAGCGCTTGGCTTGGACTCAGATAAAGTGATTTAAATCAGGATATCATGGAAGGTTCTGAGGGCGGCCAAACATGTATGATCGCGGACCTTGTTTCGGCTTAAATTTGGAAAACTATAAAGCTCTGCGCGAGTGACATGCCGAGTGGCTATGCCAATCCAAACTGTTCCTACCGGTTTCTCAATACTTCCGCCGTTTGGACCCGCAACTCCTGTAACTGAAACGGCGATATCAACGCCTAATCGATCTCGGCATCCCTGCGCCATTTGCTTCGCGACACTTTCGCTTACGGCGCCGTATTGATCCAAAATAGATTGAGCCACTCCCAACTGATTTATTTTAACGTCATTATGATAGGCGATAATGCCGCCGTAAAAAACGGATGAACTGCCGGGCGTTGATGTGATTGCTGCTCCGATTAATCCTCCTGTACAGCTCTCTGCCGTGGCGAGTGTAGTACTCGTTTTATGTGCGAGTTTAACCAGCGTTTCGGATAGGCTGAATATTTCTGCGAGAAGGTTCTGAGTCATCCGTTGAACCTGACTGTTGCCGTTGCTTGAGCGGCCAAACCCTCTCCACGACCCGTGAAGCCTAATTTTTCTGTTGTGGTGGCTTTGACGCTAACTCGGGACAAGGGCAGGCAGCATAGATCCGAGATCTTGGCCCGCATAGCGTCGCGGTAGGGCTTTATCTTCGGCTTTTCACAAATCAGCGTTATATCGACATGTTGTAAAGATCCTTTGCGGTCTTTCAAAGTCTCCATAGCAAACAAAAGGAATTTGTCAGAGGCTGCACCTTTCCATTGCGGGTCAGTCGGCGGAAAGTGATCCCCTATATCGCCAAAGCACATAGCCCCCAAGATAGCGTCAGTAAGAGCGTGTAAACCTGCATCTGCGTCAGAATGTCCAAGCAGGGAATATCCGCATTCAATCGGTATGCCGCAGAGCCAAAGCGGACCCACTGACTCCATATCAAATTGATGTACGTCGAACCCGGACCCGGTCGCAATGTAGCTTTCATCTATCATGCGGGCAGCTTTGGCGAAATCTTCAGGATACGTCACCTTGAAATTATCCGGATCGCCTTCTGTAAATGAGAGTTTCATTCCGGCAGCATGTGCGACGGCGATGTCGTCCGCATAGCTTCGGTTTTGGGCATATGTAGAAAATGCACCGCAAATGGCTTCATAATGAAAGGCTTGGGGGGTCTGCACACGGCGTAACTTATCTCTGTCGACCGGGCTGCCATCTAGATTCTTTAAGGCGTCAGCAATTGGCAGGGCAGGCGCAGCGCCTTCAACCACATCCAAAGCCGCATTTAGGTCTGCCATTATCTGTTTGGAGACGAAAGGTCGTGCAGCATCATGAATAAAGACACGGTCAATTCCCCGATTGGCTAGCGATTTTAGTCCGTTATGCACAGATTCTGTGCGTGATGCACCGCCAGTTGTCGTCACACCCGTCAATTTGTGTGCTTCCAGTACAGTGTCAATCCAGCTGTCTTCCTTGCTAACAACGACCCGAATTTCAGAAAAATCATGCGCTTTAGTGATGTTTTTTATCGTTAGCGATAAAAGCGTTTCGTCACCGATTTTTTCATATTGCTTAGGAATGGTGGTTCTGGCGCGTGCGCCTTTTCCGGCGGCGACTAAAATGAGTGCGGTGCGTGTCATTATATGTCCGACTGTCGGTGAATTATTGTGCGTAGTGCTTGAAACGACTAAAGCCACCTCATGGCAAACCCAATCCATATCGGCAAGCACGCTTTGCGTTCCAATGTTCTGATTGCACCGATGTCTGGCGTGACCGATCTGCCATTTCGCAAAATTCTCCAGCGCTTTGAGCCTGGAATGGTGGTGTCAGAAATGGTGGCAAGCGAAAGATTAGCGGCGGGAGATGCAGAGAACTTGGCTAAAGCCTCGGGAAAAGGTGATATTAAACCTCTCTCCATTCAATTAGTGGGGCGTGATCCGTATTGGATGGCCGAGGGCGCAAAGGCTTGCGTGGCTGCCGGAGCAGATATTGTCGATATTAATATGGGATGCCCGGCCCGGAAAGTAACCGGAGCGCTTTCAGGGTCAGCGTTAATGAGAGAGCCTAAATTGGCGCTCGATATTGTGAAGTCAGTCGTTAATGCGGTCAAAGTCCCGGTCACCTTAAAAATGCGGTTGGGATGGGATGATGAGAGTTTGAACGCCGCTGAAATTGCTCAAGCTTCAGAAGGGCTCGGTGTCGTTATGTTTACGGTTCATGGGCGAACAAGGTGTCAATTTTATAAAGGTAAAGCTGATTGGAAAGCTGTTAGGTCGGTTGTTAATGCCGTTTCATCTCCGGTCATTGTGAATGGAGATATTTTCGATGGTCAAGATGCTGTCGACGCTATTTCCCAATCAAGAGCTGCGGGTGTCATGGTGGGGCGATCACTCGTGGGGCGTCCTTGGGATATTTTGGAAATCCGGTCCGCCATTGATGGCAATGATTATCAAGAGATTAGTCCATTAGAAAAAGCGGAAATCGCTGTGAGCCATTACCGTGACATAATTGAATTCTACCCTGCTGCAAAAGGCGCTCGGTTCGCAAGGAAGCACTTGGCAGCTTATTGCGAGCAGGCAAAGCTTTCATCAGATGACCCTTTGCGCCTTCGCATCTGCCAGGGATTAGATCCTGATGATGTTGCGTTAGCTTTATCTACAGCATTTTTGCAAATGGCGGAAGCGGCATGACCGAAATGCTTATACCGCTCGTGGATGATTGGCCGTTTCCGCTATTTAATCTGACTAATTCTGACGATGTCGTTTGGGCGAATCAAGCAGCTCAGGAATGGTTGGGCAAGTCTTTATTAAAACTCAAGGATCAGAATGTTTGGACAATTTTTGAAACTGATCCTGACACGCGTAGTATTGCGCTAAAGGCGAGGGATAAAAGCGGGGCCATTACGTCCCGGCATATTTCCGTAAAGGCCTTTGGTGCAAAGGGAGATGGTCGTCTCGCGCATCTTACAGCCTATCCTACGGCCGTTGGGACAGGTCTTTCCATCTGGTTTATTGGTCCCGAGCCCCGCGCTACAAAAATCGGTGGGCAAGTTGTTTCAGGGATGGGGCGCATGATTGCTCATGAATTGAAGAATCCTTTGGCCGGGATAAAGGGTGCGGCGCAGCTGTTGCGAGACGATGTTGAAAGCACGGAAGGTTTGGCTCTAATTGAACTGATCGGGTCAGAAATTGATAGAATTAGAAGGTTGGCTGACCGTATGGAAAAGCTGGGTGATGATGACCCTACGGGCGCCGAGCGGGTAAATATTCACGAGATTTTGCGCCAAGCTCGGCGTGTTATACAATCTGCGAATCCAAAAGTGATATTTGATGAACGTTACGATCCTTCCTTACCTCATGTTTATGGAGATCCGGATACGTTGATGCAGGCTTTGCTAAACCTAATCAAAAATGCTGCGGAAAGTGCAGGGCAGTCCGGAGAAATTAGATTGGAAACATCGTTTCGCGCCGGAGTGCGTGGCGGGAAATCCGCTCGTCTTTTGCCGGTTCAAATACGTATTATTGATAACGGTCCCGGAATTGCAAAAGATATGCTCGCGCAAATCTTCCAACCTTTTGTGACGACAAAACCTGAAGGCCAAGGCTTGGGTCTTGCGCTTGTATCTAAAGTTGCTGCCGCCCATGAAGGACTGGTTGAGGTTCAATCTGTTCCGGGGCGTACCGTATTTTCTCTTCTACTTCCCGCCCCAAATGAGGCCAGTCAATGAAATACGAAATTTTGCTTGCTGATGATGACGATAGCGTCCGCCTGGTACTACACAAAGCGCTTACGCGTGCGGGTCATACGGTTCGGGCAACTGATAACGCTGAAACACTCGTCAAATGGGCCGAAGCGGGGCATGGCGATATTATTGTCACAGACGTCATGATGGGGGGGCAAGAAGTTTTTGACAGCTTGCCTGCGCTGACCGCAGCAAGGCCAAAGTTGCCCGTAATTATTATCAGTGCGAATAATACCGTCAATACCGCTCTGAAATCCGGCCAGCATAAGGTTTTCGAGTATGTGCCAAAGCCGTTTGATTTAGATGACGTAACAAACGCCGTGGCGCGAGCCGGACAGTCCGTCAATCCGCGGAAAGCCAAGGCCAAAGCGGAAAACAAGCGATTACCTATGATTGGAAGAAGTGCGGTAATGCAGCCCGTCTTTCGTGCCGTTTCACGTTTTGCCGCCGGAAACCTTCCGGTACTTGTTCGAGGTGCCGTCGGGTCAGGCAAAGATCTGGTTGCGAGACTTTTGCATGATGGTGGCCCAAGGGCCGAACGTCCCTTTCTTAGGACAACAGATTTTGAGAACACATCGCTTACACTGCAAAAGGTCAATGGGGGCGACATCTACATCGATGAAATTGGCGAATTGTCAATGCGGCAGCAAGAACGGCTACTTGCTTTAATGAATGACGCGGAAATGATTCCGGCGGCACGTCGACCTCGTGTTATTTCTGCGACAAGACGGGATTTAAGGGAGCTGGTAGAGCAAGGCACGTTTCGCGATGATCTCTTGTTTCGTATTAATGTTGCTGAGATCAGAATACCTAATTTGTCAGAGCGAGATCGTGATACTTATGAATTGGCGGAAGCATTTCTTGCACAGGCTTCCCACGACCAGACCCGAAGGTTTGACAGTGAAGCCCTAGACGTATTGCATCGACATAAATGGACGGGAAATGTTAGAGAATTGGAAAATCTAGTACGCCGTCTCGCCGTTCTTTACTCAGATGATGTGATCACGGCTGATATGGTTCTGCAGGAATTTTCCAAAGAATTACCCCCTTTGGAAAAAGCCGGAATTTTTCAAAACCGTTTGGAAGATCAATTGGAAGAGGCATGTCGGGCCTTGCTGGATGCTGACAGAAATGAAGACGAGTCGGCATATTCTGTCGCACTGGCTTGGGTGGAGAGGCCCCTTATTATTGAGGCGTTGCGACTGACAGGGGGAAATCGTGCGAAAGCTGCGGATAAGCTCGGGATACACCGGAATACGCTTCGAACACGCCTAAAATCCCTTGATATAACTTAATTTGCGCCTGCGATATATTCTGTTGATTATTTGCAACACTGCGATATGTAAGCAACAGTATTCAGTTATTGGCGGGAAACACTCTGAGCGCTACTTCGGACTTACCTCTTAATAAGCCGGCTTCTGCACAGTCAATTCCGGCTGCGCGGCAAGGGCCACGTATCGCCCAATCTGCACTCTTTGCTACGCTTTTCATGGCGGCTATTTTTTTGACTATTCTTGGGGCTCTGCTTTCCTACTCTACAGAGGCTGAAAGAACTGAACAGGCTTGGGATATTCTTCGCTTTAATCTTATAATTATTGTGGTTTTAGCGATTTACCTTGTTCATCGGGTTTGGACGACAGTCTTCGCCCCGTCACGCGGTCAGACAGCTCCATTGTTACATAGACGTTTTGTGATGATTTTTTCACTGGCGGCTTTGATACCTGCCGTTTTGGTCGGGGGATTTTCAACATCGCTTTTATCTCAAAACTTATCAGGTATTTTCGGTGAGCGGGTCAGAGGTAATATGGAGGAGGCTCGTCAGATATTAGACGGGTACGTCACGCAAGAATTTGAAAGCCTGGGCGATGATGTGGCGGAGCTTAAGCGCGGTATCGCGCGAAGCCGAACGGACTTCGGTGCCAGGATCTCTTTTACAGCTGAGCTGCTTCGAGAAGCTCAAACGAGAGATCTGGATGCGGTTTATATTCTTCGTGAGGACGGGTTTGTGCTGACCCGCGTTGAAACCCCTGACGCGCCGGAGATCAGAGTTCCGGGATCGGAAGTGCTGGCGGGTCTGAACGGAAATGATATCGCATTTCAAAAGCGAACGGATATTGATTATCTGATTGCCGTATCAAAACTATCAGAAGCACCAAGCTCATATCTTTACGTCGGAAAGCTGTTACGCTCTGATAATCAGGTTCTCTCTTCTATAACGGGAATTGAATCTGCAGCCTCTCAGATTGCAAGGTTCAATGAGAACCAAGCCCGAATGAATCAGATATTCTTTTTCACATTATTAGACAGCGCGTTACTCATTCTCATGGCGGCTATTTGGCTGGGTCTTTCCTTGGCCAACCGAATTATTGACCCGCTGTCGGGTCTCATCAATGCAGCAGAACGTGTCCGGGCAGGCGATATGGGCGCGCGTGTTTCCGTGACGGGGGAATGGGGAGAAATTTCTGATTTGGGATCCGCCTTCAATCGTATGACGTCTCAGCTCGAATCTCAGCGAGACGAGCTTATTCGTGAACATGACGTATCGGAACAGAGACGGCAGTTTTCAGAAGCCGTGCTGTCCGGCGTGCGGGCCGGCGTGATTGGTTTAACGCAACAGGGTAAAATCACGCTGACAAATGACGCTGCGAAGAAAATGTTGGAAGACCGTGCGCACAATCTGGTTGGTCAGCCGCTGATAGAAGTTTTGGAAGAGTTCGCACCTGCTTTTGCAAAGGCGCGGGAGTCTATCGCTGCAAATGCCGAAGATCAGGTCACATTGGAAATGGCCGGGGGGAGCCGGATTTTTGACCTTCATGTATCTGCTTATAAAGGCGCCCGAAATGACACTGGCTGGGTTCTGACTTTTGATGATATGACCCGCCTTGTATCGGCGCAGCGCCATTCCGCTTGGCGTGAGGTCGCGCGCCGGATTGCGCATGAAATTAAAAACCCGCTAACTCCTATCCAGCTGTCTGCGGAAAGGCTGGCGCGGAAATACAAGGATGAAATTACATCAGACCGGCAGACTTTTGAAAATTGTACGCAGACTATTATTAGACAGGTCGGCAGTTTGGAACAGATGGTAAATGAGTTTTCTGCTTTTGCCCGTATGCCTTCGCCGGAGTTAAGCGAAACCGATTTAGCGGCTATATTGGAAGAGACAATATTTGCTCAAGGCGTGAGTTTTCCTGAAATCAGGTTTAGTAAAAAGGGTCGTTGGCCTGACCGGACAAAAGTACGGGGAGATGAGCGTCTTCTAAGTCAAGCCCTAACGAATGTTTTGAAAAATGCCGGTGAAGCTGTTCAGCGTAAAATGGATGGCAATGTTTCTAGCCGTTTCCGCGGCGAGGTCCGGATTGAACTGATTGATACGGGAAACCGTTTCGCCATTCACATTTCGGATAATGGACCGGGATGGCCAGTGAAAGACACTGACAGACTAATGGAGCCGTATGTGACCACGCGGGATAACGGGACAGGATTGGGACTTGCAATCGTAAAACGCATTGTCGAGGATCACGGCGGGCAATTAAAACTTGAGTTTCGAGAAGATACTGATGGGTCAGTTACGTTGATCTATCTTCCTCAAGTTACTGATTTTACTTCTGTTTCAGATATTACGCTTAGCGAGGCCTCATGACGTCAGATGTTTTGATAGTAGAAGATGAAGACGATATCAGAGCCATGATATCGGGTATTTTGGAGGATGAAGGCTATCAGGTTCGGGAAGCTGCGACATCCCAAAATGCCCTCGAAGCCGTGAAAACACGCAAACCAAATCTTGTTGTCTTGGATGTGTGGCTGAAGGGTTCGGAAATGGATGGCATTGAATTACTGGCGGCCATGAAGGCGCGTTATAAAAACCTACCTGTCATCGTAATCTCTGGTCACGGCACGGTCGAAACAGCAGTTTCGGCTATTCGAAAAGGCGCTTTTGATTATATAGTTAAGCCGTTCAAAGCAGAAAAACTTTTGATTACTGCAACACGGGCGCTGGAAAACGCGCGACTTCGTCAAGAAAATGAGGAGTTGAAGGGAAAATCTGTCGATGGTGATAAGTTGGTAGGTACGTCAGCACCAATCGCGCAATTACGTCAAAAGATTAGTCGTATTGCTGCAACAAACTCCCGGGTTTTGATAACGGGCGCTTCCGGTACGGGCAAAGAGCTTCTCGCCAGACTTTTACATGGCCAATCTAATCGCGCGAATGGTCCATTCAAGGCAGTCAATGCAGCGTCGATGGTTCCCGAGCGCGTTGAGGAAGAGCTTTTTGGTATTGAAACAACGGGGCCGGATAGCCCTCAAAAAACCGGACTTTTAGAGCGTGCACATAATGGTACGCTTTATTTGGACGAAGTTGCTGATATGCCGTTGGAGACACAAGGTAAATTGCTACGGCTTCTTGTGGAGCAGCGTTTCAACCGCGTCGGTGGTCAAGATGATGTGCAGGTTGACGTGCGAGTTATCACAAGTTCATCCCGCGACTTAACAAATGAAGTTGCAATCGGAAAATTCAGAGAAGACCTATATCACCGCCTAAATGTGATGCCGCTTCATGCACCAAAACTATCTGAACGTCGCGAGGATATTCCTGCACTTGTCGAGCATTTTATCGGGCAATTGGCAGCTTCGACGGGTTTGCCAGCTCGTAAAATAGGCGATGATGCGATGGCCGCGCTTCAAGCGCATGATTGGCCCGGCAATGTCCGTCAGTTACGCAATAATGTGGAGCGACTTTTGATACTGGCGACCGGGGAGCCCACACAGCCGATAACTTTGGCAACACTCCCGAAGGAAGTTTCGGTTGTTCGCTCTGGTAATAGTTCACAAGACAGTGACAAAATCATCGCTATGCCGCTGCGTGATGCCCGCGAGCATTTTGAACGCGAGTATCTGCAAGCCCAAATTGACAGATTTGGCGGAAACATTTCGCGTACGGCTAACTTCGTTGGTATGGAGCGTTCGGCCTTGCATCGCAAACTCAAGTCGCTAGGTTTAGGTGCGACCGGGCGGGAGGGCTGATCCGCCGTAGTTAGGATACTTACATGCGGGTCATTATTTGTGGAGCAGGGCGCGTTGGTTACGGACTGGCGTCACGACTGTCCCAAGAACGTAATACGGTGACCGTCATCGACACGTCACCGGATTTGATACGTAAAATCACGAATGAATTGGATGTCCGCGGCGTCATTGGTCACGGCAGCCATCCTGACGTGCTGGTTCGGGCGGGCATACGCGACTGCGATATGATTATTGCTGTCACTTATGCAGATGAAGTGAACATGATGGCCTGCCAGGTCGCACATTCCTTATTTGATGTTCCAACCAAGGTCGCCAGGGTCCGCGCCCAGAGCTATCTCGATAATCGATGGAATGACCTCTATTCCCGTGAAAACATGCCGATTGACATCATCATCTCTCCGGAGATTGAAATCGGGAAGGCTATATTGCGTCGTCTGAATACGCCCGGAGCCTTTAATGTCGTCCCGTTTGGTGATGGCGCTGTGCAGATGTTAGGTGTTGAAATTCTTGAGGATTGCCCGATCGTTCAGACGCCGATCCGCCAAATTCCCGACTTGTTTACGGGACTTCATGCAGCAGTGGTGGGCATAGAACGCAAGGGGGAACTGTTTGCGCCTACACCTGATGATCCTCTCGAAGTCGGTGATAGAGCCTACATCGTCACGCAGTCTGCGCATTCAACACGACTTCTTGAGGTCTTAGGTTCGCACCAAGCCCAAGCCCGTCATATTGTGATTGTCGGCGGAGGGAATGTCGGGACTTATGTCGCTGAAAAACTCGAAGGAAAATCGGGCATGCGAGTTCGGGTGATCGAGCGCGATAAGGATAGAGCGGAGAAGGCCGCGGAGCAATTAAGCCGAACCGTTATTTTAAATGGTGACGCCATGGCAGCGGAAATTCAAGAGGAAGCCGGAGTTCCAAACGCGGAAATGGTCATCACTCTGACCAATAGCGACAGCGTCAATATTCTGGCTGCTGTCCAAGCTAAGAAGCTGGGCGCTCGCACCACCATTAGCCTGATTAACGAAGTTTCCATGCAAGAGATGCAGTCGGAACTGGGCATTGACATGATTATCGACCCACGAGCTTCCACTATTTCCTCAATTTTGCGGCATGTACGCCGAGGGAGGATTTTAGAGGTTTATTCGCTGGAGCAAGGCGGCGCCGAAGTCATTGAAGGTGAAGTCTTGGATACGTCTCCCATGGCAGGAAAAGCGTTACAGGATGTGGCGATGGGTGAGGGTGTTGCGGTCGGCGCGATAATAGCGGACGGCGCGGTTCTGGCGCCTAAACCAGATCTGGTTTTGCGTCCCGGTCATCGTGTTGTTCTTTTGGCAGAAAAAGGGGCTTTAGCTGAAATTGTCACCATGTTCCGCGTGTCTTCAGACTATTACTAGACGGTCATGGCAATAAACCATATTTTGTTTTGGCTAGGGCGAACCCTACTGCTCTGTACAATTTTATTCGGTATCACAGCGGTTGTTGCTTTGTTGAACCGCGATATTTCCGGAGCGCTGAGCCTATTTGCGTTTGGCGTTAGTGTCGGTGTTTTCGGACTTTTACTTGTAATGCTTTCAGCAGGTCTCGATACGCGCGAATCGAAGTCAGAGGCTTTGTTGTTTTTGATATTGTTCTGGCTGATTATGCCGGCCGTACTTTGCCTCCCTTTTCGCTATATCGGCCCCAGTTCAACCATGTTAGCGGCATATTTTGAAAGCGTTTCCGCTTTCACGACGACAGGTGCCTCTCGCCTTAATCCTGATGAACTCTCTCCCGTTCTCTTGTTCTGGCGTTCACTTGTTCAATGGATTGGCGGCGTAAGTGTTGCAACATTTGCTGTCGTTATTTTGGCTGCGATTAATCAAACGGGAACAGGGGTGCACAAATCACTCCTTTATACTTTGAAGGGCGGCAAGCTGTTTAGCCGTCTGAGCGCAATTGGCGGTTTAGTTGCAGCCATATATTTCTTTTTAGCACTTGTTGGATTCATATTAATGACATTGGGTGGCGCGCCTGCCTTTGATGCCCTTTGTCTCTCGCTCAGCGGAGTTAGTACGGGCGGTTTAACGCCTCGGGCGGGTCCGCTGCAGCTCTATATACCACCGTTTGCCGCAACGATGTTGGCTATTCTTTGTATTTTGGGCGCAATGAATATTGCGGTTATTTGGGACTATCTGCGTCTTCGAAAGGTTGTTCATGGCTTGCGGATTATTTTTAACGTAGAGCACAGGGCTCTTTTCGTCATTTTAGGTATATTGATTTTAGTGGGAATATGGTTTTCCGGATTGGGAAGTTTTGGTGATCTCATTCTTGATAGTGCGTTTTTTATGAGTTCAGCAGGATTTCAATATCAGGTCATCAGCCTTGATATGATTCCGCCTGTCATACTTATTACTTTCGCTCTAACGGGCGGTTCGGCACTTTCCACTGCCGGCGGGGTCAAATTGATACGGATCCTCCTTTTATTCAGTCATTTAGGTACAGAATTGTCGCGTCTGTCGCATCCATCCAGAGTCATACCGGTGACGTTCCGTACCCGCATCATTCCCGATGCGGCGTTTCTTTCTATATGGATGTATTTTTTCGCTTATACACTGGCCTTTGGCGTAGGGATTGCGGCTTTTGGGATTGTTGGATTATCACTAGATGATGCAATTGCCTCTGCGGCGGCAAGTCTGTCAAATGTTGGTCCGTTGCTTGCGTTAACATTGCCCGAATCAGGTTTAACCTATGCACAGTTCACAAACGGACAAATGGGAGTGGCCATTTTACTAATGTTGCTTGGCCGCATTGAGGTTTTGGCCGCACTTGCGCTCATTCTGCCTAATTTTTGGAAACAGTGAGGCGTATTGATGATTTTTAACAGGTCGAACGGATTTTGACGCTTGAAACCCTAAGGTTGCTACGACATGAGACGGCGGTGGGCTGTAGCGGGGCAAGGCTTCTGACCTCCAGAACAGTATAAATTTCATTGGGGAGCATTATGTCTGACCGAAACCAAAATCTTCAGGACACATTTCTTAACACAGTCCGAAAAGCGAAAACACCGCTAACAATCTTCCTCGTCAATGGCGTGAAATTGCAGGGCGTGGTGACTTGGTTTGATAACTTTTGCGTGCTGCTGCGCCGTGATGGCCAAGTTCAGCTTGTCTATAAACATGCGATTTCGACAATCATGCCCGGCGCGCCTGTACAACTTCATGATCCCGTCGATGAAGAATAATCTATTGCAGGTACTGCATGGTTGAACATGCCTTAAAGCGAGATCGGGCGCTGGTTGCACACCCGAGATTTGCCGATAACCGTGCATCCGATGCTGAGCACGACTTGGACGAGGCAATTGGTTTGGCAGAAGCCTTGGGTGTTGAACCTGTATCAGCACGAATTATTCCGATTCGTGATGTTCGCAGTTCTAATTTTTTCGGCGGTGGGCAGATCGAAGAGATGGCGGCCGCGATTGCAACTGAGTCATTATCGCTTGTGATCGTCAACGCATCCCTCACACCTGTCCAGCAACGAAATCTTGAACGTACTTTAAAAGTTAAAGTAATTGATCGTACCGGGCTGATACTTGAAATTTTCGGGCTAAGAGCGGCGACGAAGGAAGGTCGCCTTCAGGTGGAATTAGCCCGTTTGGCTTATGAGCGGTCACGGCTCGTGCGGACTTGGACCCATCTGGAACGCCAGAGAGGCGGCACAGGCGGCTTAGCCGGACCCGGAGAAACTCAAATTGAAAGCGATCGCCGCGTTCTGAACGATAAAATGACGCGATTGAAGCGAAAGCTGGACGACGTCCGCCGCACACGCGGATTACAGCGCAAGCAACGCCAGCGCGCACCTGAACGTGTTGTTGCATTGGTTGGCTATACCAATGCGGGGAAATCCACCTTGTTTAATAAGATCACAAAAGGTGGGGTTTTAGCGAAAGACATGTTGTTTGCGAC
This sequence comes from Hellea sp., assembly GCA_020628495.1. Taxonomy (GTDB): domain Bacteria; phylum Pseudomonadota; class Alphaproteobacteria; order Caulobacterales; family Maricaulaceae; genus Litorimonas. Next base: position 2,767 of record JAHDFA010000036.1, on the reverse strand, counting down.
GTTGGATACAACCCACCGAATTTTGCCTCTGCCGAGCGGACAGACAGCGGTTTTATCGGATACCGTGGGTTTTATATCGGATTTGCCGACCTCCCTGATTACGGCCTTTCGTGCGACTTTGGAGGAAGTCAAAGAAGCGGATTTGCTCGTCCATGTACGGGATATGTCCGATCCCCTGACAGAGCGCCGCCGTGAGGAGGTGATGGATGTTTTAGATCAAATAGAAGCGGGGCCTGACCATGGGCAATCCATCATAGAGGTCTGGAACAAGACCGATTTGCTTTCGGAAATTCAGGCTGAGCATTTGGCAGAGCGTGCATCGGCCTCACGCACTCATATTGATATGATAGATGCGTTCGAAGTGTCTTGTTTGACCGGAGAGGGCATTGCGGATTTAGAATCAGGTATAGAAGAAGTACTTACGCGAAATGATCACATTTTGGATGTCCGCGTAACGCCCGCCAATTTTTCTGCGCGGGCTTGGCTACACGAAAATGGCCAAGTGCTTCGCGATGAATCCGGGCAGGGCGGGGTTGCAGAAATGCAGGTTAGATTGTCTGAGTCCGATGCAGGAAAATTTCTTGCTCGCTATAAGGAACTCATCGTTAACTAATGGCCTTTGGTCTTAGCTTCTTGCCAGAGAGCTTCCATCTCATCCAAAGACATGGCTTCTAGATCAGCTTCGGCCTTTTCTTCTACATAATTGAAACGGCGCGTAAATTTGGTGTTTGTGCTACGCAATGCGGCTTCTGGCTCCACGCCTAATTTTCTGGCTAGATTAACCACTGAAAAGAGTAAGTCACCAATTTCGGCGCTAATTTCATTTTGGTTCTGTGATTTCACCGCGTGACTGACTTCTTCGATTTCTTCACGAAGTTTTTCGACAGGGCCGTCAATATCAGGCCAGTCAAAGCCGCGTTTTGCAGCACGTTTTTGTAGTTTTTCGGCGCGCATGAGCGCGGGTAGAGATTTGGCGACCCCGTCCAATGTTTTGGCTCGGCCCTCATGTTTGCGTTCTGCGGCTTTGATATTTTCCCAGTCAGGCACAGGCTTGCCTTCAAATACATGTGGGTGACGCCGCACCATCTTATCGACGAGGCCATTACAAACATCGGCGAAGTCGAAAGCGTCGACTTCAGATGCCATTTTAGAATGAAACAGAACCTGAAAGAGCAAATCGCCAAGCTCGTTTTTCAAATCGGGCATGTCCTGACGCTCGACCGCATCCATGACTTCATAGCTTTCCTCGACTGTATATGGCGCAATTGTTTCAAATGTCTGCACCCGGTCCCAAGGGCAGTCGGCGCGCAGGCGATCCATCAAGGCTGTTATGCGATCATATGGTGTTTTGCCGAGATCCGTCACCGTCGGGGCTTTCGAAGAGTCAGAAGTATAAGGGTGCCTAAGACTGCGACGGAAGCCCCATATGCCGAAAGGATGAAGATCGTATTCTTACCGTAGTCGATCATGGATTGACCTCTTCCAAACTTACCTTCGCTGGTTTTGATTGAGCCGCGCGGTTCCGCTTTAGCTCCGCAAGCTCTGCTTCAGTTCCGCGAAGTGCAAACCAAACCAAAAGCAGGGTATAGCCGAGGGCCATGAGCAACAGAGGCGTGAGTAGTTCAATAGGTAGCCCGGGCGCGCCCGGCTCCGAGATTGTCGCGGGTTGGTGGAGCGTGTTCCACCAATTTACTGAGAATTTTATGATGGGTAGATTTAAAGCGCCGACCATGGCCAGTATTGCGGCCAAGCGCGAGGCTTGGCGCCGATCTGTCGAAATATTCCAAATTGCGATATATCCAATATAAATGAACAGGAGGACCAAAACCGACGTCATACGGCCATCCCATTGCCACCACGTGCCCCATGCCGGACGGCCCCAAAGACTGCCCGTAAGCAAGGCGAGAAAGGTAAAGGCCGCCCCAGGCACAGCAAGAGACCGCGCAACACTGTCGGCAAGGCTATGCCGCCAAACAAAACTGATGAGACTGGCGACAGCAATTCCGGCATAGGCTGCCATTGCACACCAAGCCGCAGGAACGTGCACATACATCATTCGAACGGCTTCTCCATGTTCTTCGGCAGGCGGAGAGATGAACAGTGAAAAAATCAACCCAATTCCAAGTAAACCGAAAGCCAGCCATCCACTTATAGGGGTCGCGAAGCGCGAGAATCTCAGGAAACGCGCAGGGTTGGCCAGATATGAAATTAAACGCATTTAGCGATCCGTATTAACTGAGAGAGCCGCAGCTGATGCGGGAATAGATAAGGCCATTGCCAATAAGGACAAGCCGATAAGGGCGCGAAATTCTACCGCAGCCATCCCGCCCGCAGAAAAGCTACTCGTCGCGGCTACGCCGAATATAAGTATCGGAACGAGCAAAGGGGCGCTGATGAAGATTGCGAGAAAACCGCCTTTGCCGCTTGCCCCTGTCAATGCGCCCGCGAGTGCAGTGAAAGAGGCTAAACCGGGAAGGGCGCATAGCAGGGCGATAATCAGACCTAAGACAACCCTGCTCGAAAGATCAAATAATAATGACCAGAGCGGTGCCGTGAGAATGAGAGGCAGGAGATAAATGGCAGAAAAGCTGAATATGCCTGCAAGTGATTGGGTCAGATAACTCACGCCGGACAGCCAAAGCTGACCTGTTGTCCCGTCGCGTAAATCCTCCGCAAATATTCGGTCTACGCTCATCAGCGAAGCAAATGACACGGCCAGCCAGATGAGCGGAACGCCCAATCGTCGTAGCACCGACATTTCACCGTC